>DVND01000053.1 GCA_018714645.1 Candidatus Avimonoglobus intestinipullorum | reverse complement strand
AAAACTTCGGGCCGCGCGCCGTGCGGCCAAATTAACGCAGACGGAAATGGGGAAATTAATGGGGCTTACGATGGCCGGGTACCGGCAAAAGGAAACGGAGGAACGGAACCTGACGATAAAGGAAGCAAACAAGATTGCAAAAATTTTGGGGACAACGCTGGACCCCCTTTTTCTGGATACAGAGGATGAAATGGGCGAAGCCCAGGTATGAAAAAAATTTCCGTGGAGCCGGTGTATAGAATAAAAGGCAGATGTGGATTCCACATCTGCCTTTTATGATCTCTATTTTGATTCAATCGCGTTTAGCCAGTCCTGGTGCCAGTCAAAGGGGCCGGTTTGCAGCAGCCCTTCTTTCATAGCCTGCAGCGTTTCGGGCGTCTCGTCCAGCCAATAGGGCCGCGCAGCAACGGGGTTGTCCGGATCGCTCAAGTCCACGTCTGCTGAGCTGAACCAAACGGCCAGCTTGATATTTTCATAGTCCCCGATTTTTCCGAACATATCGCGTATCCACTGCGCCTTGTCCCCGCCGTGGGAACTGGAGGCAAATTCCGTGATGATCCATGGGAATTTGCTGAAAAACGGCATGTATTCCTCTTCCAGGCGGTCATAAATGGTTTCAAAGGAACGCCATTTTTCCCCGGTTTCTTCCTGGTAGTAGGTGCCGGTGTTGTAGCCGGTCAGGCCGATCATTTGCACATATTCGTCGCCGGGATAATAGGCCAGGAAGTTGTTCCAGTTGCAAGGGGGATAGTTTTCGCCGTTGGGGTTAAATACCCAGATGGCGTTATCCACGCCCTCCTCCTGAAAAATACGGTAATACCGCTTCCAGACCTCTTTGTAGATGTCTGGATCGCTCAGGTTGACGACTCCCGAATAGCTGGTCCAGTCCGTATTCATTTCGTTGTTTAGGCGGAACAGGAACGGGTGGCCGAATTCCTTTGCTTTGCGGGCAAATTCCCGTATCTCTTCATCCCGTTCGCCCCAATAGGTAAAGAGCTGCGGTGTGTAAAAGAATAAGTCCATGTTATTTGTGGTGGTGATGTGGTATGTCAGCTCCACCAGCTTCCCGTCCGCATAATTTTTCTGCATAAACTCCATTGGGAATTCCTGCCAGCAATCCAGATAGCACAGCGTGACGGGGAAATGATAGTCCAATTTCTGTTCCAAATCCGGAATCGTATGGTCGATCCCCTCCTCGTAGACGTCCTTTACAAATACGCCCCAGCCGATGTTCTCGGAGTTGACAATATGTTCATAGGTGCGTTTGGTTTCCTCCGACCAGAATTCGGGGAGTTGGGGGGCGAAATCCGTTTCAAACCGGTCTTCGCCTTCGGGGGTAAACGTGGTAAACGAATCCAGCAGCGCCATGATTTGTTCCATCGCTTCATCGGGCGTGTGGTAATCGTATTTGCACATGATCCTGTAAAATCCCGGCGTACCGTCTGTAATCGTAATATAAGTGTACATGCTGGGCAGCCCATCGGGGAAATAATCGCCGCGGATAGTGATCATTTTAACGCCGTAGCCACGCATATCTATACTTTCCGCTTCTATCAGCACAAGGCCGTTATGGGTTCTGTAACTGCTGTCCAGGATGAAGCGGTTCAGGTAATAATCAATGTAGCCGTCAACATCCTGATAGGGGGAATATTCTCTGGAAATGGTGACGTTCAGAAGGCCGGAGGATGCTTTGACGAACAGCGGCGACAGGGATAAGTCTAAATCCGCCTGCTTGTCCAAATCCACATAGTAGCCGGCCGGCTTGTTGACAAAGCGCTTTTCCTGCGCCGCTTCGATGAGTTGTTTCCCATAACGCTGGTCCTGCGCCGCTTCTGCATGTTCCAGGCCTTCATAAAAAAAGGATTCCGTCACCGGCTCCGGCGCACGGTAGGAAGGATGCATGCTCAGATAGGAGGCCGCTGCGGTTGCGAGGACCATGATGCATGGGATCAGCACATACGTTAATTTGTTCATATCACACCTGCTTGCTTCAATTATATTTTGGAATATATCTCCATTATAAGGATAACAGCCTCTATTGTCAACGGTTCCTCAGTTTTTCATGAATAAAAACCGCTTTGTTCTTGTAATAACAGGATATTTTTGCTATAATGGGAGATAATAAGCGGTAAATGCTGATGGAAAGAGGCGGTAATATGACGTTTGATGAATTGTATAAAACATTGATAGAACAGGGGGAGGATATCCAGCTTCCCCCGCATGACCCCAAGCATTTGGATTGCCTGCTGCATCCGGAGGAATACCCCCCGGTCATACGTACGGGCGGCTGCGGCGGCGATTGCAAACAGGAATGCATGAAAAGCTGCATTTTCGATGCGATTTCCATAAATGAAAACGGGTCGGTGGAGATTGATTCAGAAAAATGCGCCGGCTGCTCGGCCTGTATCAATGCGTGCAAGCGCGGGAACCTGACTGCCAGCCGGGATGTCATCCCGGCTATGAAGGCGGTGCGGGAGCCTGGGCGGCTTGCTTATGCGCTGATTGCGCCGGCTTTTTTGGGGCAGTTCAGCGAACGCATGACGCCGGGGAAGCTCCGCAGCGCCTTTAAGGCGCTGGGGTTTGACGGGATGGTGGAGGTGGCGCTGTTTGCGGATATCCTCACATTGAAGGAAGCGCTGGAATTTGACCGGAATATCCTGCATGACGGGGATTACCAGCTGACAAGCTGCTGCTGCCCCATGTGGATTGCGATGATCCGTAAAATCTACCATGAGCTGATACCCCATGTGCCCGGGGCGGTGTCGCCGATGATTGCCTGCGGGCGGGTGGTGAAAAAGCTGCATCCCGACGCGGTAACGGTGTTTATCGGGCCGTGCCTGGCAAAGAAAAGCGAAGCGCGGGAGCCGGATATTGCAGGAGCGGTTGATTACGTATTGACCTTTCAGGAGATCTATGACGTGTTTGAGGCCTGCGGCATCGATCCGGAGGAACTGCCCGAGAGCGATAAAGACCATTCCTCCCGCGCCGGGCGGATTTATGCGCGCACCGGCGGCGTGAGCGAAGCGGTGCGGGCCACTGTGGAGCAGCTCAATCCGAAAAAAACCATCCATGTGCAGACAAAGCAGGCGGACGGCGTACCGGCTTGCAGAAAGATGATCGAGGAATTGAAAAATGGGAAGGCGGACGCTAATTTTTATGAGGGGATGGGGTGCGTCGGCGGATGCGTCGGCGGGCCGAAAGCAATCATCGATAAGGAAGAGGGCCGGGCCCATGTGAATGCGTATGCGGACCAGGCGCCCTATGCAACCCCGCTGGAAAACCCTTACGTAGCGGAATTGCTGGAACGTCTGGGATACCATACCGTTGAGGAACTGTTGGAGCAGAGCGATATTTTTATAAGGGAGTTTGATTAAAAAAAGAACCGTTTATAACGGTTCTTTTTTTGCTTGTATTTTTTGATGAATTTCGCTTTTGCGGGCTGTTTTGTGCCACAATGTGTAATTTATGGAAACTTCTTTATTCCTCGCCTGAAACTTCAATTAACGTACCATTCTCTAAAATTGTAGATTTTGTTGCATCCTTATTGCCCCATTCCGTCCCGTCAGAAAAATAGACGCTGTAAACATATAATCTCATTGTTTTTATACTCGATTCAATAAAAGAGTAATGTAATTGGTCAGACTGTCCGGCGCGGATCATGTCATCCGTATAAAGATGGCGCTGTGATGTGATCCAACGTTCAATTTCTTCTCCGTAAACATCATATGGAACAGCGTAAAACCGGATGGCTGATATATCCTTGCCGGAAATATTCTGGACGGAAATGGTGAGTGTTGGATACCCGATAATATCTGTCCCCATCTGCGCAGAAGCAGCAACGCCGCAGTTTCCTTCAAACGCAGTATTTTTGGGTTCTGGCGCCACTGTATTATTAGAGGTATCGTTCATTGTACTGATTTCGTCTGATATATCGATACAACCTGTTAAACTCCCGGCTATGATAAGTATCAATAACACCATTAAAATACAAAATTTTATCCGTATGCTTTTCATATCACTACCCCCGTTCATTAAAATC
>DVND01000006.1 GCA_018714645.1 Candidatus Avimonoglobus intestinipullorum | reverse complement strand
TCTACTACAAATGCAGCAAAAAAGAAAGAGTTTTTTACAAAAAAACTCTTTCTTTTTCAAAGTGTTCTTCAATTACTCGGCAGTCTCTTACTGTGGCTATGCATTCACAACGCTTGCAGCCATATTCCGTTCTGTTTCTTCTGTGTCCGTCCCAAATGCTTTCAATACTGCCTTTTGCATTACAATAAATGTCCCCTTTTATTCTAAAATGTCCAGCCGCTCCTTGAGCTTTAAAATCCGCAGCACCGATGCATCAATCCGCTCTTCCGCCACCGTCCCATCCCGTACAGCCTGTACCACCGCCGGGATTTGGGTTTGAAAATCCGTACAGCAGAGCATGTCGTTGCCGGCCTGCACCGCCAGAACCGCCGCCTCATTGTCCCCCGCAAATTCCCCGATGGCGTCCATCGCCAAATCGTCGGTGATCACTACGCCGTCAAAGCCCAGCTCCTCTCGCAGGATATCATGCACATTTTTGGACAGCGACGCCGGATAATCCGCATCCATGCATTCCACAATGTTATGGGATACCAGCACCATCCCTGCGCCGGCTTCAATGCCGGCCTCAAACGGCAGGAAATCGCTCCGCCGGAAGGTTTCATAGCTGCGCTGGTCGTGGGCTACGCCGGTGTGGGTGTCCACATTGTCCCCATAGCCCGGGAAATGCTTCAATACGCTGCCGATGCCCGCCGCATCCATCGCTTCCACGACCACCCGCACGTATTCCGCAGTCGCCGCCGCATCCTTTCCGAAAGCGCGCGCATAGATAAAATCCTCCGGATTTTGAGAAACATCGCAGACCGGGGCAAAATTCAGATTAATACCCAGCCCCAGCAAAAATTCAGACTTTTCCCTGGCATCCGCTGCGACCGCGTCAAAGCCGCCCTGCTGGTACAGCGCCTGCGGCGATGCAAACCGCTCGTCCCGAAATTGCTGATATCTGCTGGTGCGCACCACCGTGCCGCCTTCCTCATCCACGCCGATAAACAGCGGCAATTCCGTTTGCTCCTGGTAAGATTCCAACGTATTTTTCAACTGTTCCGGGCTGCTGTTCTCAAAATCCCGCGCAAACAGGATATAGCCGCCCAGCTGGTATTCCCCCGCCAACGATGCCGCATCTGTTTCCGGGCAGCGGGCGATGAACATCTGCCCCACTTTTTCCTCCAAGGTCATGTCGTCCACAATTTGCGCAAGCGCGCTTTTTTGCACGGGCGCATCCGTGGAAACAGGTGTATCCGCCGCTGCGGGCGATTCCGATACAATCCCGCCCGTTTCCGCCGGTACAGGCGCCTCCTCCGGGGCGCATCCCGCCGCCATCAACATCCATCCCGCCATCAACAACCCTGCCAACCGTCTCATTCTGGATCATCCTCCCATCCTTTGTATACATCCGTCATTCCCGCGGCGTTCCATTCCGCCCCAATGCTTCCGTACACTTTTATCCACAAGTGCATATATAGACATTATATCACGTTACAGCCCGTAAGTAAACAAGCATTTGGAATCGTATATCCTCCCGGTTTTGATCGAAAATATCGGCCTTCCCGCACAAAAAGGCAGCCGCTTGCAAGCGGCTGCCTTTCCATACCGGCACTTTTTAAAAATTTAAACCTTTTCAGCCGGATCCCTTCTAAACCTGTGGGTCCCTTTATCAAGCGGTATGCTGGTTTTTCCCAATACCAGAACCGCCGCTTGCGGGACGGATACTTCAATATGCTCCCGATCCCAGAACACATGGATATCCCGGTGGTGTGCCCTGACCCAGTCCAATCCCTGCAAAAATATGGGTTCAATAATGATTTTCCCCGCCTCCAGCCGGATTCCGGCCAAATAGCGGTAAAACCAATTGTCCACCTCCGAATACATATGATGGTTCCGGGACAGGCGCATATTCCAAAATTCACCAAACGTCGTCATCCCTTGGTTGATCCAATACGCATAACTGGGCATGGTTGGGTTCGTAACCATCTGATACAGCAGTTCCGCCTGCCCGTTTTGAGATAATACGGAAAACATAGCCTTTGCGCCCAATATTCCCACATCAAAATGATTGCCCTTTTCCCGTATCAATTCTACCAGCCGCGCAATGGCTGACGGTATTTCATCTTCTTCATACAAGCCGTGATAAATCGCACAGGCGTATGCCGTCTGGCAGTCATATTGAATCCTGCCGTCTTTTATAAATGCTTTGCGGAACGCCGCCTTGATATTTTCTGCCAGCGTCATGTACGGCTCCGCATCCCGGCCGATAATCCGGGCGCATGCCGCCACCGTTTTTGCAATTGTGTGGTAATACGCTGTCGCGGTCAAATCAACACCGCATTTCTTGCAGCCTTCCGGCGGGCAATGGTCTCCGAGGAAAAAATCAATAATATAATGATCGCTGATGGTATAGGCAAAATCCAAATACCGCACCATCGCGTCAAAATTTTCCCGGATGATCTCTGCATCGCCTGTACTATTGTAAATTGCATACGGGACAGTAAAAAACGCCGCGTCCCATGCCGGACCTCCGAACCAACGCCACCGCCAGGGCGTCAGCGGCACTGTCACCGGCAGCTGGCCGCTGGAGCGCTGCACATCCCGGAACTCCCGGAGCCACCGCTTGTAAACAGTTTTAATATCAAAATTCATCAAGGCCTGTTCCGCCGAAATCGCAACATCCCCCGTCCATCCAAGCTGTTCCCGGTGGGGTCAGTCCGTGGGGATGCTCATCACATTGGAAAGGGTGGAATTCACAGATGCTTCGTGAATTTTATTCAGCATCTCATCGCTGCAGGAAAATGACCCAACCTGCTCCAAGTCCGTATGCACCTCAACGGCCGTCGGCGTAATTTCCTCAAAATCACCCGCAAGTTCAAAATAGGCGAACCCGTGATATACAAACCGGGGCTCCCACTCTTCTACACCCTCTCCCCGGAGAATGTATACATCCCCCTTGGGCCGTTCCACATCCTGCACAAACATGCTCTCCGGCGCATTGTCGACCCGTCCGTCCTCTGTGATGCGTTCGCCGTATGTAATCTGCACCCGGGCGCCCGGCTTGCCGCGGACACGGATCTTCACCCAGCCGGCAATGTTCTTTCCCACACTGTATACATGCCCGCTGCGCCTTTCCGGTATAATCGTCCGGATTCTTCTGACGGGCTCGATATAATTCTCTATCAGCTTGCCGCCGCTGCCGAACCAGATTTTTGCATTGTCCCAATCCCCGTCGTCAAATCCGGGCTCCGCCCAGCCCGCCGGCTCCAGCCGGGCGTCAAAGGTTTCCCCGATGCGCGTATGGTTATATGTCACCGGCCCAAGCTTCGCCCGCCAGGAAGCGTCGGATACGATGCATTCCCGCTTCCCGTCTGCATATTCAACATCCAGCTGTGCAATCAGCTTCGGGTAATCCCGCCAGGTTGCCGCATCAAATGACCAGGTTTTACAGGGATTATTGTACCAGCCATTTCCCAGCATCGCCCCAAGGACATTTTCACCCGGCCGCAGGAACGCGGAAACGTCATACCGGTTATAATAGGTTTTTATATCATAGTTTGAGATGGGCGTCGTCAGCACGTCTTCTGTCACCGCCTGTCCATTCAGATAATATACGCCCAGCCCCAGCCCGCAAATGCACAGTTCCGCCTTTTTCACCGGGCCGCTGACGGTAAAAGCCTTCCGCATGATCGGCATTGCCGTCTCCAATTCATGCTCCTGAATATAGATAATCCATTTTGCCTCCTGAAACATAAGTCCCCTCCTTGTTTATTGTCCCGCGGCGATTGCTTCCGTCAGCGGCACAAGCGTATTTAAATCCGTAAATACAAAGGCCTTTGCGCGCTTCTGCGTACGCGCGCACTGAAGGGTCACCGTCCCGCCTTGTGCGGTGTCCGCTTCTCTCAGTTCCGCACCGGCCATCCTGCCCGTATCGTCATATTCCGCAATGATCACCGTCAATTCCTTAAGTTCTCCGCCATCTGCAATATCCGCTGAAAACGTCCATACGCCGTCCTCACCCACAAGAGATGCATTCCCTACTACAGACTGCGGCCGGCTTTCATACACCGCCCGTATGTCGTCAATATACAAAGTGCCATCATTGTCCCCGCTCTGCCAAATAATCGCCTGCACCGTGTCTATTTCCGGGGTTTCAAACCGCATATATTGCCATCCCGGGGCAAGTGTTTGCGGGGCGCTGTAAACCTCTTTGCCATCCCGGCTGCCCGCCAGGGACAATTGACCGCCGGCGCCGGCACAATATACCCACATACAAATGGATTGCGGCGTTTTCCCCGCCAGAACCGGCAGGCTGCCGCCATTCCCGATTTCCGCCGTACCCGCCGCAGTCCTGTGCAGCGCCATAGAACCCTTGCCCTCTTTTAACCGCGTGCCCTTTGTGTTCTGCTCCAGCACCAGGACGCCCTCCGGCGCTGCCTGCCAGTTTGAAGCGCAAGCATCCAGGCTGTCCCATTGAATGATCTGCTGAACGCTTTTTGTTTTGGGCACCCGCAGCACAGACACATAATCCCGCGCTACCAGGTTTTGGATGACGCCGTCGGTCAAATGGACGCGCTG
Source organism: Candidatus Avimonoglobus intestinipullorum (assembly GCA_018714645.1). Classification (GTDB taxonomy): domain Bacteria; phylum Bacillota; class Clostridia; order UBA1381; family UBA1381; genus Avimonoglobus; species Avimonoglobus intestinipullorum. The sequence goes on along the minus strand of DVND01000006.1, from coordinate 2,574 downwards.
CTCGGCGCCGGTGTATAAATCCACCGCCGTCACGTCCGCGCCCTCCGGTACGTCCAGCCGTATATCAATTGTCCCTCCCGGGAAATCCCCCCGGAACGGCAACGCGTACCAATACGCCACCAGATATTCCTCCGGAGTTTCAAATACCGCATGCATCAGGTCATTGGTGTTTCCGCTGACCTGTATGGCAACATCATCGGTTTTTTCCGCCTCGGAGAATACCGCGGCATAATTTTTCAAAGCATACCATGCCGGCCGCCGTGTACCGGCAGTCGAAACCAGCGTGGAAACCACAGAATCCGCCTGGATCGGGTCTACGGTGAACCAGAACGTGCCCTTGGCTCCCGCCATTTTATCAACCATATACTGCCGGGTCAGATATTTGGCCTGGATCGCATTCTCCCGCGGATTGTCCGCCAGCTGTACGCTGGTTTCCGTCACCATGATTTCAATGTCCGGATTAAAGCGCTCCACAAGCGCCTGATAAGCGCTGTATTCCTGCAAATAGTTTTCATAAGGCTGCTCATCAGCGCTTTTCTTGTACCCATTTTCGATAAAAGTACCCGCCATTTCCGGCATTGTCAATTCCAGCGGCTGTTCCTTATAAATATGGATCCCGATCACGTCCACCACGTCCGCCAATCCGCACTCCAGCATATCGCGGGTCCAGGTGAAATCAATCAGCGCCGTAGCGATATTGATTTTGGCGTCCGGGTCCAGCTCCCGGATGCGCCCCGCCACTTTTTGGATGACATACGCATAATTCTCCGCCGCTTCCCGGCCGTAAAGCCGCCGTTCCTCAAACGCATTGATCTCCCCGAAAATCCCCCAGACATCCACATAGTCCTTCAGCGCCGCGACCCGCGGTTCTATCGCAGCGATGTACCGCTCCGCCGCCAAATCCCTGTCTTGTGCAATCTCCTCATAAGACGGCGCATTGGTAAAGCGGTACAGGATCTGCACCTGGTTCTCATGGAGCAGCTGAAAATTCGCGATTTCCGTTTGCAGCGGCTGCGTGTCCTTTCCGCTGCAATAGTCGCTATACGCCCATTCATTGGTAATATTCACCCATTGGACGCCCAGGCCGAACACATCGTCATAAAATTCTGCATAGTCGAAATACGTGCCGTTTAAGGGGTTGGACGCCCGGGCCACAGCGCCGTTCCCATGCGCCGCTACATTTTCATCTTGGGTGTTATAGACCTTAATATCCGCAAATTGTGCATAATATATATTCCCTTCCGGCTTCAGCCTGGTGGAATAGACACGGACGTATTTCGCCGACACCGGCGCAAACCGGTGTTCCTGCGGCGTTTGGTTCCCCACCCGGCAGCCGGTGACAGCCGCCGCCTGCTGCCAGGTTTCCCCATCTGCGCTGATTTCAATCCGATAGTCAATGGGGAAGCAATGCCCATACTGGGACGGCACCAGCGTCACCTGCTGAATCTCTTCAGCCTCCGGCAAAACGACCTCGATCCATTCATTTTCTGCCTCCTCCTGCGTATACAATGCGGAGGAATTTTTTGTTGCCGGATTTTCATCCAATACCCATTGAGGACTGAACACCTTCCAGCGCGCAGTGCTGTCATTTTTCACCACCTCGGAGCTGGCCAAAAAAGTGACGCCAACGCCGTTTGGCCCCACCTCCCGGGAATGGGCGCCCTGTACGCGGGATATATATTCCGAATTTCCTAACTGCATGGTCTGGGGATTTTCCGGCGTGGATACAGGTAAGTCCACTGTATCCTGGTGGAAAACCGTCAATGTGTCAATGTAAACCGTTCGCTCGGGATTTCTGGTCTGCGTTCCCTTTGGAATTCCAGTCAAGACACGCCATCAGCTGATCCTCCGGGATGTCCGGCAGTTCGGCATTCTCCCGGTTCCAGAACACCCCCCGTTCCAAATAGAACGCCCGGACGGCATACCCCGCCTGCGCATCCCCATAGGAATCCGCAATTTGCTGCGGGTTTGAAACCAGCTTCCCCACAACAGCCAGCAACTGTACAAACAGCAGCTCCTCAACCAGTTCCACGCATGCTTTCATTTTCTCATAAGTCGCGTCTTCGGCTGTACAGTCAAACAGTAAAACCACCGTCCTCCCGGCATTGTCCTTAAAAGCCACGTCTGTTCCCGCCAGCACTTCATTCATCACATTGTGCACCGCGAACCGGAGCTTATCCAAATCGGTTTCCGGATCCCAAATATCTGAATTTTCCAGGTCGCTGTCCAAAAAATCAATACAGGCGGCGCAACAGGAATTTTTGATCTGCATAATACCAAAAAGCCGCAAATTTTCCAGCAGCTCCTCCTGCTCCATAGGCGCGCCGCTCAGTAAATTCATTAGAAAGAGCTTTTTGGAAGTGCTGATATACTTTTCAACGTTCTGCTGGTACTGGATTTCAATATCCCGCTTTACCTCTTCGCTTTTAATTTTCTTAACGGCTCTCTGTACCGCCGCGATAATATCTTTGAACAGCACCGGCTTCAAGTGATATTCCATTACCCCGATCGCCATGGCTTTTTGGGCATATTCAAATTTTTCATAACCGCTGAGCAGGGAACTGTCGGGGAACC
>DVND01000052.1 GCA_018714645.1 Candidatus Avimonoglobus intestinipullorum | reverse complement strand
CCACGCCCAGAGGCCGGCTTGTAAAAATCTCCTTAAATTCTTCACAGTCGTTCTTAACAAAAAAGTTGTTATCCAGCGACACCACAATGCGCTCATATCTGCTTGGCGACCTGTGGCAGATCATATGCATTTCCGTATTCTGCGTCACCACAATGTCATACGGGCGCAGGAAATAGGTCGTGCCCTCCACGCGGAATTCCGCATCCCCATCGAGGAATATCAAAAGCTCCTGAAATTCATTATGGTTGTGCAGCTTAAAATCCGACATGTTAGGCCGGTTGTTTACAGAATGTGTATACCGGAATCCATACTCCGGGCTCTGATATTCACAGATCAATTGCATACGTCCACCCCCATTGGTTTTATCATAACACACTTCCGCAAGATTTGCAATGTTTTTGGCAATATAGATTTAGAAAATTGCTAATGTTTGTACTATAATGGGGGTAACAACAACGTAAGAAAGGATGAAGCATATGGGTGCAAATTTTATAATATCCGGCTTTTCGGATGAGATCGACGAACAGGTCACAAAGCAATTTGCGCATCTGAACAAGCTGGGGATCGCGTATTTCGAGCCCCGCGGCATCGACGGCGCCAACATCGCCGATTTGGATGACGGGCAGGTTTTGGAATTGAAGCAAAAAATGGAGCAGTATGGGATAAAGGCTTCCTCCATCGGCTCCCCCATCGGGAAAATCAAAATTACCGATGATTTTGAAGCGCATCTGAAAAAATTGAAGCGGGTCATCCGTACTGCGAAGCTGCTGGGTACCAAATACATCCGCGTTTTCAGCTTTTTCATGCCACAGGATGCGGATTACGCCCCTTATAAAGCGGAAGTGCTCCGCCGCATGAAGGCAATGACAGCCCTGGCAGAAGCGGAAGGCATGATCCTGCTGCACGAAAATGAAAAAGAGATTTACGGCGACACCGCGCCGCGGTGCCTGGAAATCATCGAGGCGGTCAACTCCCCGGCCCTGCGCTGCGTATTTGACCCGGCAAACTTTATCCAATGCGGGCAGGATACATACCCCGCCGCATTTGAACTGCTGAAGCCCTATATTGTTTATATGCACATCAAGGATGCGCTGCCGGACGGCGAAGTCGTCCCCGCGGGATACGGCGCCGGCAACCTGGAAGCAATCCTCCGCGCGTTAAACGACAACGGTTACAATGGGTTCCTGAGCCTGGAACCGCATCTCGGAAGCTTTACGGGGCTTGCAAACCTGGAAAATAGCGACGAAATGCTGAAGCTTACAAAAAGCACGCCGGAGAAATTCACACTGGCGTATGAATCTCTAAAAACTATTTTAGAAAGGATGAATTAAACATGGAAGAAGTACGGTTGGGAATTATCGGCTTTGGGAACATGGGAACCGGGCATGCTAAAAGCGTCACAGCCGGGAAAGTCCCCCACATGAAACTGGGCGCAATCTGCGACATTGCGCCGGTGCGGCGGGAGATGGCGCAAAAGCTGTATCCGGAAGTGCCTGTGTTTGAGAATGCGGAAGACTTGTATAAAAGCGGCGCAGTGGACGCCGTCATCATCGCGACACCGCACTATGACCACCCGCCGCTGGCGATCAAGGCCTTTGAGGCGGGGCTGCACGTCATCACAGAAAAACCCGCCGGCGTTTACACCAAGCAGGTTTTGGAGATGAACGCCGCGGCGGAAAAATCCGGGAAGCTGTTCGGCATCATGTACAACCAGCGGACAAACCCGGTCTACCAGAAAATCCGTGAGATGGTCCAGTCCGGCCAGTTAGGCCATATCAAACGCATCGCATGGATCATCACAGACTGGTACCGCCCCCAGAAATACCATGACAGCTGCACCTGGCGTTCCACCTGGAAAACCGAGGGCGGCGGTGCACTGATCAATCAAAACCCGCATCAGCTGGATTTGTGGCAGTGGATGTTCGGCATGCCGGACAAAATCATGTCCCACGTCTCCTTTGGAAAATACTATAATATCGAAGTAGAGGACGACGTAACCGCATTTTTACAGTATGACAACGGCACGACCGGCGTCTATATCACCGCAACCGGTGAAGCCCCGGGGATCAACCATCTGGAAATCTCCTGCGATATGGGGATGGTTGTCGTGGAGCACAATAAAATCAAATTCAACAGGAACGTCATTTCCGAGCGGGAGTTTAATAAGAGCAATACAGAGGTGTTCGGCCGCCCCGAAGCATGGAACTGTGAGGTTCCCGCCGACACCAGCGGCGGCCCGCAGCACGTGGGCATCCTGCGCAATTTCACGCAGGCGATCCTGCACGGCACGCCACTGCTGGCTCCCGGCTATGAGGGTATCAACGGGCTGACAATTTCCAACGCCATCCACTATTCCGCCTGGACCGGCGGCTGGGCGGACTGCAACAACTTCCCCCATGACGAATTCTATGCATTATTGCAGGACAAAATTGAACATTCCACCGTCGTGAAAGAGGATATCCAGATCACGGTCGGGACAGAGGATACATATTGAGAAAGGATGAAAAACATGGATCAAAGAATTGGCGCACAGTTATATACGATACGCGATTTTTGCCAGACCAAGGAAGATCTGGACGCTTCTTTTGCAAAGCTGCAAAAAATCGGATACAAGCAGGTACAGGTTTCCGGCATCGGCCCTATCAGCGGGCCGGACGTGAAAGCAGCCTGCGACAAATACGGCCTGGAGGTCAGCTGCACCCACCGCAGCCTGCAAAGCTTTGAGGAGGATTTTGAAAACGAGGTCGCGTTCCACAAGGCCATCGGCTGCGATATCGCCGGTCTCGGCGCAATGCCCCGGGAATACTGGAACGGCGAAAATATCATGGAATTTGTTGACCGCATGAACAACATCAACGATGCATTCGCAAAAGAGGGCATCACCTTCGCATACCACAACCACGCCTTTGAATTTGAAAAAGACGCCGGCGGGAAATTCGCCATGGATTATCTGCTGGAGCATGGAAAATTTTCCTTTATTGTCGATACCTACTGGTTGGCTTATGCGGGCATCAACCCCGCCAAATTTATCAAGAATTTAGGGGAACGCGCAGTTGCCATCCATTTCAAGGACTTGGCCATCATTGACAATGCCATCGTTATGGCGGAAATCACCTACGGCAATCTGGACTGGGATGAAATTATTGCGGCAAGCCGTGAAGCGGGCGCGCGCTTTGCGCTGGTGGAGCAGGATACCTGCCGCCGCGATCCTTTTGAAAGCTTAAAAATGAGCTATGACGCCCTGGTGAAAAAAGGGTTTATCTAAAGGAGCAGCTTATGAAAAACGCATGTGTTGTGGGCTATGGGGCCATTGGGCCGGTGCACGCGGAGGCGCTGGCAGCTTGCGAAAACGCCAATCTATACGCCGTATGCGATATTGATGCGGCGCGGCTGCAAACATGTATTGACACTTATGGCATTATTGGATACAATGATTTTGCGCAAATGCTCAAAGACCCCAAAGTAGAAGTTGTGCATATTTGTACACCGCATTATCTACATAAAGAAATGGCTGTGAAGGCGCTGCTGGCAGGAAAAGACGCAGTGCTGGAAAAGCCCGCCGCAATAGATTCCGCCGAGCTGGCGGAACTGCGGCGGGCCTACGCCGCGTCCGGACGGAAGCTGTGCCTGATGCTCCAAAACCGCACCAACGAAAGCATCGCGCTGCTGAAGCATCTTATCGAAACAGACGCGTCCCTCGGGAACCTGACCGGGATCGCCGCCTTCATGACCTGGTACCGCGACGAAGCCTATTACAACTCCGCAGCGTGGCGCGGGACATGGAAATACGAAGGCGGCGGCGCGCTGATTAACCAGGCGGTACATCTGATCGATTTAGTTGCCTATCTCGGCGGCGGGATTGAAAAGGTGCGAGGCAGCATCTCCACAAAGCTGCTGGACGGCTGTATTGAAGTGGAGGACACCGCAGATGCGCTGTTTCACTTAAAAAACGGCATCCGCGCCTGTTTTTATGCGGCCAACACCTACACCCAAAACGCCCCGTTCCATCTGGAGCTGGATTTTGAAAACGCGCGGCTCCGCTATGCGGACAACCGCCTTTATAAAATCACAGCGGACGCCGCAAAAGTGCTGGCAGCCGACGATATCCACGCCCCGGGCAAAATCTACTGGGGCAGCGGGCACCAAAATGTCATTAACCATTTCTACCACGCTCTGGAGCACGGCGGCGCATATATTGATTTTAACGACGGATTAAATACCATGGAAGCGCTTTTTGCTGTTTATGAAAGCGCCAGGCATGGAGGAACGGAGATTACAATATGAAAATGACATTCAGATGGTACGGGAAGGACGATCCCGTGACCTTGGAAAAAATCAGGCAAATCCCGGGGGTGACGGGCATCATATCCGCAATTTATGACATCCCCGTGGGCGAAGCCTGGAGCTATGAGCGCATTCTGGAGCTAAAGCGCGAAGTGGAAGCGGCCGGGCTGGAGCTTTCGGTCATTGAAAGCGTACCCGTCCACGAGGACATCAAGCTCGGCAGCGGGAACCGGGATTTGTACATTGAAAATTACTGTACCACGCTGCGAAACCTCGCAAAAGCCGGCATTGACTGTGTCTGCTACAATTTCATGCCTGTGTTCGACTGGACCCGTTCCGATTTGGCTTATCAACTGCCGGACGGTTCCAACGCGCTGATTTATAATGATGAAACCGTCCAGAACATGAACCCGCTGACGGGCGACCTATCCCTTCCTGGCTGGGATGCAAGCTATACCAAAGACGATATGCGCGCGCTTTTGGAACAGTACCGGCATGTTTCGGAAGAGGATTTGTGGGCAAACCTAAAGTATTTTCTCGACCGCGTGATAAAAGTGGCGGAGGAAGTACGGGTCAAAATGGCGATCCATCCGGACGACCCGCCCTGGAGCATCTTCGGGCTGCCGCGCATCATCACAAACAAGGACAATATCCAGCGGTTTTTAAAGCTTTATGACAGCCCTTATAACGGCCTGACCCTTTGCAGCGGTTCATTGGGCGTATCGCCCGAAAATGACATCCCCGATCTGATCCGCTCCTTCCCCGGGCGCATCCATTTTGCGCATGTGCGCAATGTGAAAATCACAGGTGCGCATTGTTTTGAAGAAGCGGCGCATAAATCGGATTGCGGATCGCTGGACATTGTGGAAATCATGAAGGCATACTATGAGACCGGGTTCGACGGCTATGTGCGCCCCGACCACGGGCGCATGATCTGGGGCGAGACGGGCCGGCCCGGATACGGCCTGTATGACCGCGCCCTGGGGGCAGTATATATCAACGGAATTTGGGAAACTTTAGAAAAGCTTGGAGGGAACCGATAATGGAATTGCCATTTCAACTGGATTTAAACGGTAAAACCGTCGTCGTCACAGGCGGGGGCGGCGTGCTCTGCGGTATGTTTGCAAAGGCGCTGGGGCAATGCAACGCAAAAATTGCAATTTTGGACCTGCGCCTTGAAGCGGCGGAAGCCGTTGCCGCAGAAATCAACAGCAACGGCGGCGTTGCGAAAGGGTATGCTGCAAATGTTTTGAAAAAAGAGGAACTGGAGGCATGCCGCGCCCAAATCGAGGCGGATTTCGGAAGCTGCGACATTCTCATCAACGGGGCGGGCGGCAACCATCCCAAGGGCACGACCACGAAGGAATATTTTGAGGAAGGCGATCTGGACGCGCAAAAAGACCTTGTCACCTTTTTTGATTTAGACCCTGCGGGCGTGGAATTCGTGTTTAACCTGAATTTTTTAGGGACGCTGCTCCCAACACAGGTTTTTGCAAAAGGGATGGCAAAACGGAAAAATGGGACCATCATCAACGTGTCCTCCATGAACGCCTTCTGCCCGCTGACAAAAATCCCCGCGTACAGCGGCGCAAAAGCGGCGGTTTCCAATTTTACGGAATGGCTGGCGGTACACTTTTCAAAGGCAGGCATCCGTGTCAACGCCATCGCGCCCGGCTTTTTCGTAACCGACCAGAACCGCACGCTGTTATTTGATAATGACGGGAATCCAACGGCGCGTACCGCGAAAATCCTCGCAGCAACGCCCATGGGGCGGTTCGGGGACGCGGAGGAACTTTTGGGGACGCTTTTGTGGCTTGTTAACGAGAAAGCATCCGGCTTTGTGAACGGCGTGGTCGTCCCCGTGGACGGCGGCTTTTCCGCATACAGCGGCGTATGATATTAGAAAGG
>DVND01000051.1 GCA_018714645.1 Candidatus Avimonoglobus intestinipullorum | reverse complement strand
CTTTCTTATCAAACAGTATATAGGAGATTGTGAAAAAAATCAACATGGTTCCGAATAAAAGCCCAACTTTTGAAATCATTGCCGAAAACGGCAGCGTCGCGCCGATCCAAATCCGGTGCCACTGCAGGTAGGCGGTGAAAATCATCTGCCCCAGCGGCGCGAGGAAATAATTCGCGTATTTGAAAAACGCGTAAATCCCAATGGACAGCAGCATCGACAGCGTAGGGCTGGCAGTGAGCATATTGACCAGCACGCCCATGAGCACCAGGCCCAGCATGGGGATCAAATCGATCAAATACGCGCCCAGACTGGTGAACAGAACCGGCAAAAGCGCGCTGCCCGTAACCGCCTGCAATACAGCGCAGATTACAAAAACCGCCAGATAATACAGGCACCCAATCAAAAATGCCGCTAAAATTTTGGAGGTCATCACCTTCAGCCGCGTAATGGGGCGCATCAGCACGGCTTTCATGGTATCCTCCTGCATTTCGCTTCCAAATAAATCCGTCGCCGCCATAAACACCACCAGCGGGGTCATGATTTCCGCCAAAAATGGCAGCATTTCCAGCATCATATTCGTCCGGATCTGCACCACGCCCATGGAGATTTTTTCAATCAGCGCGGAACCGCCCAGCCGCAGCAGGCAGACCGCCAGGAACAATATCAGGAGGACAATGTACTTTTTTCTGGATACCAGCTTGTAAAATTCATTCTTCGTGTTGCTTATAAGTACGTTCATATTACAATTTCCCCCCTCTTTTCCTTGACCACGGTCAAAAAATAATCCTCCAGCGACGGATGGAGCCGCAGGGCGCTTTCGATCGGCTCCGCCGCGACCAGCTCCCCTTCATACATCACCGCGACCTTGTTGCAGGTCTTTTCAATTTCGCCCGCCATGTGGCTGGAAATCAAAAACGTCACGCCCCGCTCCTGGTTCATCCGCCTGATGATCTCGCGCACTTCCACAACGCCCTCAATGTCCAGCCCATTGACCGGCTCATCCAGGATCACCAGCTCCGGCTGCGCCAGGAATGCCAGCGCCAGGCCCAGCCGCTGCTTCATCCCCAGGGAAAACCGCCCGGCCTTGTCGCCCTTATACTGCAAAAGATGTACCATATCCAGCACGCGGTCAATGCGTTGTGCATCAATATCGCCGTAAATCCGCGCCGCCATCTCCAGATTCTGCGCCGCGGACAGTTCCTTATAGATGGCGGGGGCTTCCACCAAAGCCCCCGTCCGTTTCATAACCTGTTCATAGTCCGTGCCTGTGTCCAGGCCGAATAATTTTATTTCACCCTGGGACGGACGGTTCAGCCCCAATATGGCCTTCATGATCGTTGTCTTTCCGGAGCCGTTTGGCCCCAAAAGGCCGACGACGTCGCCCCGCTCCACCGTGAAGCTCACGTTGCGGACGCCGCGGCTGTTTTTATAAAGCTTTGTCAGGTTGTTGATTTCAATGACCGTTTCCATATACTCTGAACCGCCCTTCCCAATTTATTCTTCCGATTCTGTGATGACATAAGTCGCGCCGTCCGCTGTGGTTTCAATGGTTACCTCTTGCTGCCGGCGGTCTACGCTTTCGCGGTATTCAATGTTTTCCAGCGTTTCCGGGTCAATCCGCTGGGGCTGCGTGGTGCCTACGTCAGAGAGGTTGATTTCGGCCTCAAAGGAAACTGTGTGCTTTACGCCGTTTTGATCCGTTCCCTCCAGCTCAATGCTCAGGACGTTGTTGGTCAGCAGGCCGTTTTTGTCCACGTCAAAAATGCTTTTCACCGATTTTACAATTGGGTCTCTCCCCAGCAGCACCATCGGGTTCTGTTGGTAATACGTTTCATCATCCGCATATTCCTCCATGTCAGCGTTTCCCGCCGAGAACATGGCGGAAAGGCCCGCGTTGAACAATTCCGGAATCTGCACGGAATCCAGCTGTAATTGATATTTAGAGGAATTCTCATCCCCGGACAGGTATACGAAGTTGTTCTTGATGTCGCCGACGAGCGTGTCAGCCAGCAGTTCCATAAATCGGATCATCCGGCTGTCCGTGTCCTCATCCCCGGTCATGCCTCCGGCCAATGTGCTGAAATCCACCGGGTCTCGGCGTGTATAATAGTCGTCATTCCCGTCATAGATTGAGGTATGCACGCCTTCTGAATTTCTCCAGGTTTGATATCTGACGCCGTCCTGGAAATATGTCTCATCTCCGTATTCCCCGCCCATGACATCATATGTGGTAGAGCTTTGGTTGAGGTTGACGTCGCCTTCCGCGGCATACAGTTCCCTGGAAACACCGCTTGAAAACACCTCGCCGTCGATACTTGCGGAGCCGCTCACTTCCAGCGTGTAGTTCTGCAGGCCGATCATGTTGATCAGCGCTTTTTTGTAGACGGAATACCCATTGGAGGCGGAGTAATTTGCAAATACCGCCCCGGCAAAGACGCAGATCCCGGCCACCAGGCTGGTTGCAACAATGAGCCGCTTTTTACTTGATTTCATGTTCACCCATTCCTTTCTGAAATAAATTCGCCAACTATATAGTCCAGCATGGAACCAGTTTTGTGTTCCATGGTTTTATTATAGCCCTTCTCTATAAACATTGTATAATACAATTATAAACAATTTCTAAACTAACATAAACAAATTCTTAATTTCCTAAACTTTTTTGCAAAAAAACAGGCCCTCAGCCTGTTTCGATCAATACCACACCCAACAGGATCAATGCGCAGCCAACCAACCCTGCCCAGGTCAGCGGCTCACCCAGCAGCGCCGCCCCCAGCAGCACGCCGGTGATCGGCTCCACCGTGGACAGGATGCCCGCCGTGGCCGCGCCCTCATACAGCACCCCCAGCTGGAACAGCGGCAGGCCGCAAAGCGTCACCAGTACAGAAATCACCCCCGCAAGGATCCACGCCTCCGCAGACATGTCAAACGCCAGCTGCCTGCCCGGCAGCGCAAACAGGAATACAGTGACGCTCATAATCAGGGAAATGTAAAAGGTGAGCTTCAGGTAATGCATGCGGTCCAGCCCGGATTTATCCATATACAGCACGTTGAACGCATAAAACAGCCCGGAGAGGAACGCCATCACAGCGCCGAATATATCGCCTTTGCCGTTCACATCCATGAACAGCAAAATCCCAATGGTGACGAGCACTGCCGCGATGAGCTTCCTCCGCCCCATCCGCTCCTTAAAAAATAAGGCGCAAATCAGGACGATCAACAGCGGATAGATGTAATGCAGCACCGTCGCAAGTCCCACGGATATAAAGCTGTACGCCACATACAGGCAGATGATAGACAGGGCATTACCGACGACCGCCAGCAGTACAACACGCTTTGCCTGCCCCTTTTCCAGCCTTAAATCAATTTTTTTCACCACCAGCACCAAAAACAGCAGCGGCAGGCTCATGGCAGCCCTCAAAAACGTGAGGGTCATGCCGTTTGTGCCGCCGCTGTAAACCGTTTTCGCCAAAATAGGCGTAAAACCATATATAAAAGCTGAAAGAATTAAATAAATCTTACCTTTTTTCAAGTTCCTCAATCTCCTCAAGCCATGTTTGAGAAGAAGCATCGCTGGGCATCCGCCAGTCCCCCCGCGGCGACAGCGCCACGCTGCCGACCTTCGGGCCGTCCGGCAGGCAGGAACGCTTAAACTGCTGCTGGAAAAAGCGCCGGTAAAAGACCTTCAGCCAGCCCAGGATAAAAGCCCGGTCGTAGGTTCCCGCAAAGGCGCGCTCCGCAATCCGCAGGATTTTCCCGGGCCGAAATCCACAGCGCAGCATGTAATACAGGAAAAAATCATGCAGTTCATACGGCCCGACAATGCTTTCCGTTTTCTGGGAAATCTCCCCGTCCTCCGGCGGCAACAGCTCCGGGCTGACCGGCGTAGCAAGGATGTCAGCCAGGGTCTTTTGCAGCACCTGATTGTCCGTCCGCTCCGCCTCGTACTGCACCAGATAGCGGATCAACGTCTTCGGCACGCCCGCGTTGACGCCATACATGGACATATGGTCGCCATTATAGGTGGCCCAGCCCAATGCCAGCTCCGACAAATCCCCCGTCCCGACCACCAGGCCGTTCTCCTGGTTCGCAATATCCATCAGCACCTGCGTCCGCTCCCGCGCCTGCGCATTTTCAAAGGTAACGTCCAGCTTTTTGGGATCGTGGCCGATGTCCTTGAAATGCTGCAATGTGGCGTCCGCAATGTTGACCTCCCGCAGGGACGTCCCCAGGGACTGCGCCATATGAAGCGCATTTTGATAAGTCCTGTCCGTGGTCCCGAAACAGGGCATGGTGACCGCAAGGATATTTTTTTTATCCCAGCCCAGCATATCGAACGCGCGGGCCGTCACCAGCAGCGCCAGCGTTGAATCCAACCCGCCCGACACGCCGATGACCGCCGTTTCTGCACGGGTGTGGCTAAGGCGCTTTTTTAAACCCAGCGCCTGGATCATCAGGATTTCCTCCAGCCGCGTATCCTGTTCCGCCGCCGGTACAAACGGCAGCCTGGGATATTGGCGGGTGAGCACGGTTTCGGTTTGGTCGAATGCAATGCTGCAAATAAAATAATCCACTGTCCCGCTGTTTTGAAAGCTTGTGATCCTTCTTCTCTCGTATACAAGTCTTTCCAAATCAATCTCGGCATATACGCATTCGTTGGCAAACCGTTTGCTCCGGGAAAGGATCGTACCGTCCTCGGTAATCAAATTGTCGCTGGAAAACACCAAATCCGTGGTGGATTCCCCTTCGCCCGCAGAAGCGTACAGATATGCCGCATTGAGCCTTGCGGACTGCATCGTGATCAACTGTTCCCGGTACTCCTCCTTGCCCACCAGTTCATTGCTGGCGGACAGGTTGGCAATCACCGTCGCCCCCGCCTGGGCGTGGTAATTCGACGGCGGCGTAATGCTCCACAAGTCCTCGCACACCTCCGCCGCAAACACAAATCCGCGGACATTTTTGTCCGCAAACAGGATATTCGCGCCAAACGGCACCGTCTGCCCATGAAAATCAATCATCCGATAGGCCCGTTCCCCGGGCATAAAATACCGCGCTTCCATAAATTCGCTGTAATTCGGAAGATAGATTTTGGGGATAATCCCCAGAATCCTGCCCCGGTGGAACACCACCGCACAATTATACAGCTTCTGCTCCACCATCACCGGCGCACCGGCCGCAATCAGCATGTCCAGCCCCTTTGTTTCCTCCGCGATGCGCAAAAGCTGCTCCTCAGCGCTTTTCAAAAGCGCATTCTGGAAAAACAAATCCGCACAGGTATATCCCGTCACGCACAGCTCCGGCAGGACGCACACCTTCGCGCCCTCCTTTGCGGCGTCGCGGACACAGCGCAAAATTGCGTCCGTATTCCGTTTGCAATCCGCCACGCTGATATCCGGCGTGGCGGCACATACTTTGATAAATCCGTCCTTCATACTCCCAAATCCTTTCTTACGGCTTCAGCGGGGTTCCCGCGGCGTCCGTTGCCGGCTCGCCCCTGAGCATCCGGATCCCGTCAACCATGCCCCAAATCAGGCCGCCGATGCCGCAGGTGATCATGGACACGATGATTTGCAGCGCGCCCAGCGATTTATATCCCAGATAAAACCGCCCAAGCCCGATTGCGCCCGTAAATATCTGCAGGAATCCCGCAACGGTGCGGGATTTTGCATCGGCCGGCACAAACGTCTGCCTGGAACCGGGTTCTTCATCCGTAAAGATGGCCGGCCGCCCGTCCTGCACATACCCGCAAAACGGGCAGCGCCGCATCGTGCCTATATTCCTGCCGCATTCCTTACAAAACATTCTGCCCCAAACCCTTCTATTTTATTTTATCCCAATACGCTTTTGTCAATTGCTCCGTTTTGTTGTTCCCGTATTCATAATACACCCGGTCTTTGATATTGTCCGGCAAGTACTGCTGTTTTACATAATGGTTTTCAAAATTGTGGGGATATTGATACGTCAGCCCGCGCCCCATTTTCTTCGCACCGCTGTAATGCGCGTCCTTTAAATGCGCGGGAATGTCGCCCGTGTCCATGGTTTCAAGGTCGCCAAGCGCCGCGTCAATGCCCATGATCGCCGAATTGGATTTCGGCGCGGTGGCAAGCAACACCACCGCCTGGGCCAGCGGGATCCGCGCCTCCGGCAGCCCAAGCTGCAACGCACTGTCCACGCACGCCTTCACAATTGCCGCCGCCTGCGGGTACGCCAGGCCGATATCCTCCGAGGCCGTCACCAACAGCCGGCGGCAGATGATCTGCAAATCCCCCGCGGCAATCAGCCGCGCCAGATAATGCAGCGCCGCATCCGGGTCGCTCCCCCGCATGGATTTCTGAAATGCGCTGATGATATCATAGTGGCTGTCACCGTCCTTATCATACCGCAGCGCTTTCTTTTGCGCCGCCTGCTCCGCCGTGTCCAGCGTAATTTCAATGACGCCGTCTTTATTGGGCGGCGTCGCCAGCAGGCTGACTTCCAGCGCATTGATGGCCTTGCGCACATCCCCCGCCGCCGATTGGGCAAAATGGCGCACTGCACCCGCATGCACCTTCAATTGATAGGCTTTATAGTCGGTTTCAGCCACGAGGCCGATGGCGCGCCGGAGCGCTTTTTCGATATCCGCCGGCTCCAGCGGCTTGAATTCAAATACCGCCGACCGCGACAGCACCGCATTGTACACATAAAAATACGGGTTTTCCGTGGTACTGGCAATCAGCGTGATTTTCCCGTTTTCCATAAATTCCAGCAGGGATTGCTGCTGCTTTTTATTAAAATGCTGGATTTCATCCAGATACAGCAACACGCCGTCCGCCGTCAAAAAGCTGTCCAGGGAATTGATAATATCCTTCACGTCCGATACGGACGCCGTTGTGGCGTTCAGCTTGTACAGCTTTTTCCCTGTTTTGGCGGAAATGATGTTGGCAACCGTCGTTTTTCCCACGCCGCTGGGGCCGTAAAAAATCATGTTCGGCACTTCGCCGCTTTGAATGATATTAGAGAGTAGCTTGCCCGGCCCAATCAGATGCTGCTGGCCGAACACCTCGCCGATTTCCTTAGGGCGGATCCGGTCCGCCAGCGGCGTGCTCATGATTTGCATCCTCCGCAGCCTCTGATTTTAGACAGATCCTTCACCATCAGCCAATGGTTACAATGTTCCCCCGGGATCAATTCCCCCTGCGGCACATACCCCTGTTTTTTATAAAACCCAAGGGCCTGCTCCTGCGCATAAAGGCGGATAAACGCTGCGCCCAGCTGCACCGCCTTATCCTCCAGCGCGCGCATGACCGTATCGCCCACATACTGCCCGCGGTAATCCGCGTCAACGGCAACCCGGCCAATCGTATAGATCCCGTCGCCCACTTTGAACAGCCGCCCGGCGGCAATCAGGCGTTCCCCGTCCCAGCCGGCGATATGGTACGCCGTCCCGTCATTGTCATCCCGGTCAAACGGGAAGCCTTGCTCCTGCATAAAGACCCGTTCCCGGACTGCCCTTGCCGCTTCGTAGCCTTCCAATCCATATATGATTTTAAATCGCAGCATCCCTGTTCACGCTCCATACACAAGTACATGTGTGTCCCCAGACACACATGTACGCATCACATTCCTAATTCTTTTTTCAATGCATCCACTTCCGCTTCGGAAATGGTCGTCAAACCGGTGCGGTTGCAGCTGCCGATGCGCGCTGCATATTCCGCCGCCTTGCCATGGTCACCAAGCTTTTTGGCGATCAATGCGCTATGGTAAAACGCCTCTAAAAATTCAGGGTGATCCTCCCGCAAATCCGCAGCGTATTCCTCCGCTTCCTCATAGGCGCCGCTTTTATATAAAGCCAATACCAGATTATCCACAATATCCCGGTCGTCCGCATTATATTCATAAGCGTCCCGGCAGAATTGCAGCGTTTCATCCATGGGCTGGTTGGTCGCCAGCTTGATATAGCCCAGCAATCCATACATGGTGGTATTGCGGTAGGTTTCAAACAGCTCCTCCGCATCCTCCAGGGCCTCCTCTTCCTTGCCCTGTTTAAAATACAGCAGCGTCCGGTACTGCTTTGCGGCGGATTTTTGCTCCCGCGGCAGCCTCCGGTCTAAAATAATTTCATTCAGCACGGTCTCCGCATCATCAAATTTGCCCATGCGCATCAGCAGCACCGCATAGCCGTTTTTGATGTTCATATTTGCACGGCCGGTGTCATACGCTTTTTTGTAAAATTTCAGAGCCTTTTCATAATCTTTCTCTGAGAAGGCTTTGCTTCCTTGGGCGGCCATAAAATTCGGCAGCAGCATGTAAACGACATACCCGATCCCAAGCACTGTCGCCGCAATTCCCAGCCAAAGATCGAAGCTGTAGCATAAAAATACAATGATGGCAAGTACTATATATTTCAGCATGTAATCCCTCTTTACAATTAAAATTCAGCCGTCCCGACAGTGCGCGGGAAAGGCAGGACGTCGCGGATGTTGTTCATACCCGTGACATACATGACCGCCCGTTCAAAGCCCAGCCCGAACCCGGCGTGTTTGTTAGTCCCGTATTTGCGCAGATCCAGATACCAGCTGTAGTCCTCTTCCTTCAGCCCCAGCTCCCGCATGCGGTCCACCAGCACATCATAGCGCTCCTCGCGCTGGCTGCCGCCGATGATCTCCCCAATTCCGGGAACCAGCACGTCCATCGCCGCAACGGTTTTTCCGTCATCGTTGAGTTTCATATAAAACGCCTTGATTTCTTTCGGATAATCCGTCACAAATACCGGCCGCTTGAACACTTCCTCCGTCAGATACCGCTCGTGCTCCGTCTGCAAATCGCTGCCCCAGTCCACCGGGTATTCAAACCGCTCCTTTTCCTTCGCCAGCAATTCAATGGCTTCCGTATAGGTCACATGGGCAAACTTGTTGCTCACCACGTTATTCAGCCGGTCCAACAGGCCCTTATCCACAAAAGTGTTGAAAAATTCCATCTCCTCCGGCGCCTGCTCCAGGCAATAGTTGATGATATATTTGAGCATATCCTCCGCCAGCTCCATGTCGTCCGTCAAATCCGCAAAGGCGATTTCCGGCTCGATCATCCAGAATTCCGCCGCGTGGCGCGTGGTATTCGAGTTTTCCGCCCGGAAGGTCGGCCCAAAGGTGTACACGTTGCGAAACGCCATGCAGTACGTCTCCACGTTCAGCTGCCCGCTGACGGTCAGGTTTGCCGCCTTCCCGAAGAAATCCTGGGAATAGTCGACGCTGCCGTCCTCCAGCCGCGGCGGGTTTTGCAGATCCAGCGTCGTCACCTGGAACATCTCGCCCGCGCCTTCACAATCGCTGGCGGTGATGATGGGCGTATGCACATACACAAAGCCCCGCTCCTGGAAAAACTGGTGGATTGCATATGCAATCAGGGAACGCACGCGGAACACTGCGGAAAAGGTGTTGGTGCGCGGGCGCAGATGCGCCTGGGTGCGCAAAAATTCAAAGCTGTGGCGCTTCTTTTGCAGCGGGTAATCCGGCGTCGATCCGCCATCGATTACAACCGTCTCCGCCTTCAGTTCAAACGGCTGCTTCGCCTCCGGCGTCAATGCAAGGGTTCCGGTGGCGGTAATCGCCGCGCCCACATTCAGTTTCGACACTTCCGCAAAGTTGGAAAGCTTGCTTTCCTCTATAATGATTTGCAGATTTTTAAAGAAACTGCCGTCATTGAGCTCGATAAATCCAAAATTTTTGGAAACGCGGATGGTCCGCACCCAGCCCGATATTGTAAGTTCCTTCCCGCCGAAGGATTCTGTTTCCCGAAATAATTGTTTGATCACTGTTTTCATGTATGCCTCCAAATTTATAACAGATTGATTCCATGCGCCGCACAGGCCGCAACCGTTTCATCATCCCACACGGATGACTGCACCTCGCCGATATGGGCCTTCCCCAGCATAAACATACACAGCCGGGACTGCCCGATGCCGCCGCCGATGGTGTACGGCAGCTTTTTCTCAAGGATCGCTTTGTGGAACGCCAATTGCAGGCGGTCTTCCGTCCCAGCCTTTTTGCATTGCTCCCGCAGGCTGTCCTCATCCACGCGGATGCCCATGCTGGATAACTCATACGCCATATCCAGCACCGGGTTATAGACCAAAATATCGCCGTTCAGGCTCCAGTCGTCATAATCCGGCGCGCGGCCGTCATGCTTTTCCCCATTGGACAACTGCCCCCCGATCTGCATGAGGAACACGGCTTTTTTCTCTTTTAAAAGCCGGTTCTCCCGTTCCTTCGGCGGCAAATCCGGATACAGGTCCAACAGCTCCTGCGTCGTGATAAACTGGATTTCTTCCGGCAGATGGTTTTCAAGCTCCGGATATTTCCCGCACACTGCCTTTTGTGTGCTTTTGATTGCTTCATAAATCATTTGCACCGTCTGTATCAGCGTCTCCCGCGTCCGCTCTTCCCTGCGGATCACCTTGCACCAATCCCACTGATCCACATACATGGAGTGGAGGTTATCCAGCGCTTCATCCCGCCGGATGGCGTTCATGTCTGTATACAGCCCCTCCCCCGGCTCAAACCCGTACCGGCCGAGGGTCATGCGCTTCCACTTCGCCAGCGAGTGCACAATCTCACACACCGCGCCGATGGCCGGCACGTCAAAGCTGACCGGCCGTTCCACGCCGTTTAAGTTGTCATTTAAGCCCGTTTCCGGCCTGACAAACAGCGGCGCGGATACGCGCTGTAAATTCAAAGACCGGGACAGCGTATTCTGGAATGTGTCTTTTATAAATTTAATCGCTGTTTCTGTTTCCCTGCCGGACAGCTTTGACGCGTATCCCGCCGGTATCGTAATCGGCATAAATGATCAACCCTTTCTAAACGTATTACCATTTATTATAGTACAAAACGCCCCATTTGTCCATAGAAATTGGGAACTTATTTCCAATTGCTCACGCTTTTTCGCCGTCTGTGAATTCGATGCTATCCAACGTCCGCTTAAAATTTGCCCACACGGCCTCCAAATACTCAGCCCGGAGCCGCGCCTGCTCCGCCAGTTCCTCCGGCGTCAGCGCCCGCTCGCGGGACAGTCTCGACAACGCGCTGATCCGGTCCAGCTTGCTCTTCTCCATCCTTTCCCCGCCTTTCTTCCTTTTATTCGGTCATTATATACGATTCAAAAAAAAATTGCAAGACAAGCTACCAAATTTACCGCCCCGACATACTATGTTATTACAATAGACAATAAGGAGGCTGATCAAAAATGTTATCGTTCTTAGGCGACGATTTGCTGCTATGGATCATCATTGTCATCCTTATTATTTGTTGCTTTTGCGGCTAACCTGGTACACAAGGCCCTTTCCTATAAGGCGTGCTGCAATTGAATTTCAGAAAGGAGGCATATACCATGGGTGATTGCGGATGCGGCAACAACTTCGGTTGCAATTTCGATCTGGATATGATTTTGTGGGTATTGATCATCATCGTCATTGTTACTTGTATGTGCAACAACTAAGTACTTAAGCAATTTTATGATACTGAACCGCTTATAGAAATTTCAATAAAAACATCCTCAAGGGGCGGAATGTTCCGCCCCTGCAACTGCGTGCGGGAACAAAGCCCGCACGCAGTTTTTTTCATAAATCCCAAAAAAATTTAAAATAGCTATTGACAAACACCTCTACTACGCATATAATGAATATATGAACAATTATTCAATTATTCATAAAGGAGTGACAACTATGGCACATGACCATCACGAACATAGCTGCGCCTGCCATGCACAGCATTGCTCCGGTGCAGCGCATGAACACACGCATACGCATGAGGCAGGCTGCGCCTGCTGTGCCGGACACGAACATCCTGCGCGTGAAAAAGCCCTGGTTCCCCGTCTGGTTTTTGGCGGTGCGCTTTTTATCTGCGGCTATTTTTTTGAAGACCCTCTCTCCTGGTTCCTCTATTTTGCCGCCTACCTTTTGCTGGGCTATGACGTTTTGTTTTACGCGGTCAAAAATCTGTTCAAGGGCTTTGTCCTGGATGAAAATTTCCTGATGTCCATCGCCACCATCGGCGCGATCATCATCCGCTCCATCCCGGAAGCCGTGGCGGTCATGCTGTTTTACCAAATCGGGGAATTTTTTTCCGACAGGGCGGTGGCCCGTTCGAAGAAATCCATTTCCGACCTGATGGATATCCGGCCTGAATATGCGAACCTCATTCTGGACAGCGGGACAAAAAAGGTCGCCCCCGAAGAGGTACCTGTCGGCGCGGTCATCGCCGTATTGCCCGGCGAGAAAGTCCCCTTGGACGGCGAGGTCCTCGAAGGGTGCTCCTTTCTGGACACCTCGGCCCTGACAGGGGAATCCGTCCCGCGGCAGGCAGCCCCCGGCAGCGCGGTATTGAGCGGCAGCATTAACACGGCAAGCCTGCTGAAAATCCGCGTCACAAAAGCGTACAAGGATTCCAGCGTTTCAAAAATTATGGAGCTGCTGCAAAATGCACAAAACCGGAAATCCAATTCAGAGCGGTTCATCACGGTGTTTGCAAAGCGGTATACCCCCATTGTCGTGGGGTTGGCGCTATTGATTGCCATCATTCCGCCGCTGTTTACCGGCTTTGATTTTTCCACCTGGGTCTACCGCGCGTTGATTTTCCTGGTGGTTTCCTGTCCCTGTGCGCTGGTAGTTTCTGTGCCTCTCGGATTTTTTGCCGGGATTGGAAACGCATCCAAAAAAGGGATTTTAATAAAGGGCAGCGAAACGATCGAAGCCCTCACCAAAGTACAGGCCGTTGCATTTGACAAAACCGGCACCATTACAAAAGGGGTATTTGAAGTGACTGCAATCCGCTGCAATGGCGTCAAACAGGAATTTTTAAACCTGCTGGCCCATGCGGAGCACTACTCGACCCACCCTATCGGGACGGCGGTTGCGAACGTATATCAGGGCCAGATCGATGAAAGCCGCATATCCGACTATCAAGAACTTGCCGGAAAGGGAATTTCCGTCCGGATCGACGGGAAGCAGGTTTGGGCAGGAAATGCGAAGCTGATGGCGGACAACGGGATTGTTCCTCCGTCGGTACAGGACAGCGGCAGCATCGTTTTTGTGGCAGTGGAACATCAGTATTACGGCTATGCCGCCGTATCCGACAGCATTAAGGAGGACAGCCGGGAAGCGGTGTCCGCCCTGAAACAGGCCGGCCTGTACACCGTCATGCTGACCGGGGATATCCGGGAGACGGCGGAGCGCGTCGGGCAGGCAGTGGGCGTACATGAAATCCGCGCGGAACTGCTCCCCCAGGATAAAGTGGCATGCGTGAAAAAAATACAGGCCTCCTCGAAGCTGGCCTTTGCCGGCGACGGCATCAACGACGCGCCGGTCCTGGCCTATGCGGATGTGGGCATCGCCATGGGCGGCGTCGGGTCCGATTCTGCTATCGAAGCGGCAGATATGGTTATCATGTCCGACAGCATCGCAAAAATCCCGGAAGCCATCCGCCTGTCCAAAAAAACGATGCGCATCGTTTGGCAGAATATCATCTTCGCTATTGGGGTTAAAGTTTTCGTAATGCTATTGAGCGCCCTCGGTTTTTCAACCATGTGGATGGCAATTTTTGCCGATGTGGGCGTGACCTTCTTAGCGGTACTCAATTCCATGCGGGCATTCTATGCAAAATAGGAATACACGGCTTTTTTGAAAAAAGCCTGACAAAAAACTTCAAGCAGCCGGAGCCCCTCCGGCTGTTTTTCATTGCACAGCGAAGCAATATATGATAAGATAAGAAAAAAAAAGGGGTGGACGGCAATATGAGAAAAAGAGGCCTGGCGGCACAGGAATTAAAAAGCATTGCGGTTTTCGCAATGCTGGTTGACCACATCGCCTGGACGGTTGTACCGACAGGAACCGTATGGGGCGTTATGCTCCATATGTTCGGGCGGCTGGCGATGCCTGTCATGTGCTATTTTATCGCAGAAGGGTACCGCCAGACACGCAGCGTCCCAAAATACGCCCTGCGCCTGGGGATATTTGCCGCCATCTCATACGTACCCTTTATTTTATACAAAACAGGCGCGCTCCCAAACAGTGGCTCTTACCTCTATCTCAATGCCATTTACACGCTCATGCTCGGTTTGTTGGCCCTTTGGGCCTATGACCGCCTCCAGCCCGGCAGCGCCAAATTATTGTGCATACTTGGGCTTTGCGGCCTTTCCCTCACCGCCGACTGGGGGGTTTACGGCGTCTGCTTTATACTCGCGTTCGGCATCCATCACAGGGACTTCCGAAAACAGACGCTGTGGTTTTCTATAACCGCCGGCATCATGCTCTGCTGCAGCGCACTGTCCAATTTTTATGTACATTATGCAGCGCCGGGAACACTGTCATTGCAGCAAGCCGCAGCCAGCTTCATCATACAGCTCGGCCTGTTCCCCGCCATCCCGCTTTTGCATTTATATAATGGGCAGCGGGGGACAGGCTGGAAATGGGGATTTTACGTATTCTATCCATCCCATTTATTGGTTTTGGGAATTATAAAACGAATATTTCTATAATATTATATGATTTCCAGCGCATTTGCATCGGGGAATTGCGGGAAAGTATCGCATATGGTATCCTGATACCAGAAACATACGGAGGAGAGATCGTCCTGCAAGGGCAGATAGCGCCATCCGCTCCGCCAGCCCAGCGCCTGGATGGTCACCCGGATATCCTGCTCAAAATAGATCGGGTCTGCAATATGCCAGCGGTACATGGAAAACCGCTGCTGGGATTGGTATAGCCCATCGGGCCGTTCCACCTTTGCCAGCCCGGCATATGGCGTACAATATTCCTGATACTTGCCGCCGATGTCAAAATTATAGGAGCCGCAGAAATAATCCTCCGTGCCCGTACCGCAGATGGTCGGGAACTCCGTATCGCCGTCGAGGTAGAATTTGATTTCGCCCTCACCCCACCAGCCGCTGTTATGGACGCCCCAGAACATATAAGTGCCCACATATTGCCCCTTTCCCCTGACGTGATCCAGGATCGTGTAAACCTCTTTATAGGGAAGGGGATTGGTGCGGCGGAACTGGGCGTGGAAATAGCAGCACCCCTCCGGCAGCTCTGTCAGCACATAATCGATCTGGTAATAGACCGTGATTTCCTCTGTATAAATATTTTCAAGCGTGATGCGGCAATCCTTATAAAAAGGCATTTCCCAGTAACAGTTAAACGCCCGCTTTGGGTTCACGCAGACCGGCAGGGATACCACAGGCGAGAAGGTCTGATAGTCGGCGCAGGCGAAGAAATCCGCCAGCGGCGTCTCCACGGACGGCGTTTCGCTTCCGTCCCAGTACATCCGCAGCACCAGGCTCCTATTTGCATTGCAGTTGTCAACAATCCAGATGTGCTTGATCGCCCCCGGCCCCTGGATTTTTGCAAGGTCTACTTTCTCGCCGGGCTTTATAAAAATACTGGGCGATACCTTCCACCCCTGCCCCAATTCACGGGCACAGTCTTTTCCCGTCCCCTCCGTCGCCATTCCGCCTTTTCCCTTTTCCCCCGTAAAATTTTCCGGGCTGATAGAACGCGTTTTCGCATCCGAACGCAAAAACAGATTGGACAAATTTGTTCCGATTCCATGAAACATT
>DVND01000050.1 GCA_018714645.1 Candidatus Avimonoglobus intestinipullorum | reverse complement strand
GCAATATGGATTTCTACAGCTTCCGCTCCTCGGACGAAAACCACGAAATCACCATCAGCATGACCAAAAAAGGCGGGCATGTGCTGTATTATCTTGACAACCGCGCAACAGGGCCGGAGCAACTCAATTTCGACCAGGCCATCCAGCAGGCGCGGCAGTTTTTAAATGCACATGGGTACACAAACCTGAAAGAGAGCTATTACGAAAAGACCAACGGCGTGGCGACAATCAATTTTGCCTACGAGCAGGGCGGCGTGATCTGCTATTCCGACCTCATCAAGGTCAAGGTCGCGCTGGACGACGGTGAAATCCTGGGGCTGGAAGCAAAGGGGTATATTATGAACCACAAGCAGCGGGATTTGAATACCCCCGCCATTACAGAGCAGGAAGCAAAAGCGGTGATCAACAAACATCTCGCCGTGGAGGACGGCAAGCTGGCACTGATCCCCAAGGATAGCCTGCGGGAAGTGCTCTGTTACGAATTTACCGGCAATTACAACGGCAGCAATTTTATCATTTATATCAATGCAGAAAATGCCCGGGAGGAAAAAATCCTCATGCTGATTGAATCTGAGGATGGGATCCTGACGGTATAATAAAAAATCAGCGGTTTTTCCGCTGTTTTTTTATTTTTATCGAAATTATGTTTGATTTTTCCAAAACTGTGTGATACAATAAAGATATTATAACAAAAGGGGAGCGTCGCCATGGCTGAACTGACGAGTAAAGACTATGAAATATTGGATTTTATCCAGTCCCAATTGGAGCAAAAAGGGTTTCCGCCCTCTGTGCGTGAAATCTGCGACGCGGTGGGCCTGACTTCCACCGCCACCATCCACGCACGGCTGAAAAAGCTGGAAAAGCATGGGAAGATTATCAAGGAATCCTCCAAAAACCGTTCCATTAAAGTGGTCAATTATAAGGACAATGCGGTACAGCCGGACCTGTCCGACCGGTATGTGGACGTGCCGCTGTACGGCAAAATCGCCGCCGGCGAACCGATAACCGCCATTCAGGACAATACGGAAACCTTCCCGCTCCCCATTCATTTTGTCAAAAACAAGGACGTGTTCATGCTGAAGGTACAGGGCGAATCCATGATCAACGCCGCAATCCTTGACGGGGATTATATCATCGTCCAAAAACAGCCGGAAGCGGAAAACGGGGAAATCGTCGTCGCTTTGATCGAAAACGAATACGCAACAGTCAAGACGTTCTATAAGGAGCACGGGCATGTGCGGCTCCAGCCTGAAAATGACACCATGGAGCCAATCATCCTGGACACCGTATCCATTTTGGGAAAAGTCATCGGCGTTTTCAGAAAACTGTAGATTTTTCCGGGAAACTGTGATATACTGTAAAACTGTATGCTTACAAAGGAGATGATCGCAATGGCAAAAACACTGTTTACCTCTGAATCGGTCACAGAAGGGCATCCCGATAAAATCTGCGACCAGATTTCAGATGCAATATTGGATGAAATTTTAAAGAAAGACCCCAACGCCCGCGTCGCCTGTGAGACGACCTGCACCACCGGCATCGTCAGCATCATGGGGGAAATTACCACAAACTGCTATGTGGATTTCCCGAAGGTGGCCCGCAGCGTGGTGCTGGATATCGGCTATGACCGCGCAAAATATGGTTTTGACGGCAATACCTGCGCCGTCCTCACATCTATTGATGAGCAGTCCCCCGATATTGCCCAGGGCGTCAACGAGGGCCTGGAAAATAAGACCGGCGCCTCCGACAGACTGAATGGGACAGGCGCCGGCGACCAGGGCATGATGTTCGGTTATGCATGCGACGAAACGCCGGAATTGATGCCGATGCCCATCGCCCTGGCGCATAAACTGGCAAAAAGGCTGGCAGAAGTGCGCAAAAACGGCACCCTTCCCTATCTGCGCCCCGATGGGAAAACCCAGGTTACCATTGAATATGACGACGGAAAACCCGTCGCCGTGGATACCATCGTGATTTCCACACAGCATGCGCCGGAGGCGGAGCTTTCTCAAATCAAAAAAGACTTGCTTGAACATGTTGTAAAACCGGTGGTGCCGGATGCATTACTAAGAGAAACCACAAAATACTTTATCAATCCCACAGGCCGGTTTGTGGTCGGCGGGCCCCAGGGCGACAGCGGCCTGACGGGCCGTAAAATCATTGTTGACACTTACGGCGGATACGCCCGCCACGGCGGCGGCGCATTCTCCGGCAAGGATCCCACAAAGGTAGACCGTTCCGCGGCATACGCCGCGCGCTGGGCTGCGAAAAATGTAGTTGCGGCGGGGCTTGCAAAAAAGTGTGAGATACAGCTCGCCTATGCCATCGGTGTCGCGCATCCCGTATCTGTCCTGGTGGACACTTTCGGTACAGGCGTAGTCAGCGACGAAAAAATCGCATCTGCGGTCGGCGCGGTGTTTGACCTGCGCCCCAACGCCATCATCGAGGCGCTGGATTTGCGGCGGCCCATCTACCGCCAGCTTGCCGCATATGGGCATATGGGCCGCACAGACCTGGACGTGCCCTGGGAAAAAACCGACAAAACCGAAGAATTAAAACAGGCGATCCAGTAATAAAAAAACCGTTCTTAAAAGAACGGTTTTTTTATAGCATCCCTGTGATAAATATGAATCCAAGCGCCAGCAGCAGCAATTTGTCGTCGCAGTCATCCGCCAGCAAAATAATTGCCACTGCAATGAGGATCACGTCGTCCAGCTCAAATTTTCCGAACAGCTTCCCTTCCTCCAGAATTCCCGGCACTTCTTCCTTTTTTTTATGTACAGGCGGTTCCGGCTTCACAATTTCATGCCGCGGCTCCGGCTTCATCACCTGGGGCATGTCATTATAGCTATAGTATTTTCGGTACATGTCTTTCCCACCTTTTCACTATTTGAACAGCCCCGCAATTCTGCTCAAATTCAATATTTTAATTGCGTTATCAATCCCCTTCTGCCGTTCTGTGCGCATATATGGACGCAGGGACAGCAGCAAGTTTGACCGGGAATCGTTTGCATTTCCCATCTCATCAATCACGCTTTTAATTTTCATTATATATTGCAAGCTATCCCCATTCAGATTCCCCGGATTTGCATTCCCGGCCTGCCGCGGCGGCGCATTATCGGGCACATCCTCTACTACCTGCGCGCTCGTCTCCACCACAGGCGTGCTGTCCGCAGAGGTATTTCCACCCCCGCCCAAGGCGCTCAAAACCGACTGGATTTTTTCATCGGCATTATCCCCCAATAATCCCCGCAATGTGTTCATCATATCATTTGCCATGATAAATCACCTCAATTTTTTCATAATTTCCTCCGCGCTCAATCCGGAAAGTGCGGAAAGGTCTGCATGATTCAGTTTTTTCTTGATCTCATTTGTATCCATTTTCATAAAGGTTTCCAGAATTTTATCCTTATCCAGGCCGCTGAGCTGCTGCTGGATCTTCTTCCCTTCCGAGGTTTTCATCAAATTTTCCACGCTTTTTTTACTGTTATTGATGATGCTGGCGTCCACACCCTTGAGCACCTCTTCCAATTTTTTGCTGATATCCTTATTCATATATACCATTCCTTTCAATTAATACTGCTTATAACATACCGCATCCTGTGTAAATATTACTGCATGTGCCGCCGCCCTCCATACAGGCGCATTGCCTGCAC
>DVND01000049.1 GCA_018714645.1 Candidatus Avimonoglobus intestinipullorum | reverse complement strand
AATGCCCACTTTATTTTTCTTCATAATAAATTTATGGGAATAAAAAAAGACATGCCGTAACATGTCTTTAAAGAAAGCGATTTTTTTACATTATGATGTCTCCAGCACGTCCAGAACCAGCACCCAATCCCGGCCTTTGCCGCTGGTAGGAGGGGCAAACAATGTTTCCCGCGGCGGTACAACGGCAAAAAACTGTTCTTCCCCCGTCCGTGGATCAAACCAAGAAGCCTTGACGGCAGTTGTGCATAAAAATTGCAAATACATCCGCATGGGCTGCCCCAAGGGGGAGTATGCAAAAGCATAACTCTCCCCACGCGCCGCGCACTGATGCGCCATAACGGCATGGTCATCTGCAATCAGCTCGGGAGCCGGCCGAAATTCAAAATACGGGCGGGAAAGCCGCAAGGCTTTTACGTGCCGCATCTGTTCCGCACCCGGATGATGAAGCACTTCCGTCCAGCAATATCGATAATAATCTGTCGGCTGCGTATTCATACTCCACACGCAATGGTTTCCATAGGTGTGCCCGCAGACGCCCTCCATCAGCGCCCAGTAGGCATTCTGCCGCACATCGTCACAATTCCACATACCGTATTCCGGTTTGAAACAGATGGGGTGATCCTCATACCGCGGCTCCAAATCCAGACATGGCTTAGCCTCCGTCTGCATGGTGCGGCGCAGCATGCGCCAATTTTCCAGCCCATTTGTCCCATGGCCGGACTGAATACCGTGAAAATCAATATATTGCCGATCGGGCACATGCTGCACTGAACTGCTCTCCCCGGATGGGTGGAAGGTGATCAAATGATTGGGGTCGGCCTCCCGTATTCCCTGCGCCATGGCATCTATGATCTGATGGTGCAGTTCATTTTCCAGAGGGCGGTCACCCCCTAACATCCAGATAATATTCCATTCTTCACAATAGCGTGTCCCAATCCATTTCCCATATTGATAGGCATTCTCCGCATTAAAAATTTCCGGCCCTTTCCCCCATTTTAAATTGTATTTGTCTCCCCAGGTTGGCAGCAGCGCAATAAAAAGCCCCAACCGCGCCGCCGCTTTTACGATATAATCCACATGGTCCCAATAGCTGTTGCCTCCTTCTGTGTCAGGCAGCAAGGGATCATAGCGTCCATCCTTTTGGTGCAGCGGTACGCGCCCATAATAATTCGGGCCGCTTAAACCGTCAAATTCCGCAAGCGCAACCGCCTGGACAGCGGTAAAACCCTGCCCGGCGCGGACAGTAAGGTACTGTTCCGCCTCTTCCCTGCTTAACTTGTGAAACAGCTCCCACGCCGTATCGGCAAGGTAAAAAAACGGGGACTCGTCTTCCCACATGAGATATGCATTCTTCGGATGCACATACAACCGTTTCATAAAACCCCTTCCTTATTCATAAGAAAATAGCCTCTTCTGTTTCCCCGCAAAATCCAGACGGCTCCACCCTGCCCAATCCCGGATTATTCCATGCTTTTTTCACGCATCATTTCTGCCGCTTTTTTTAAATTTTCCACAGCCATAGAGGGCATCCTGCCCAGCCCGTCCGGCCCCATATTCAATAGATAGTTTACACCCATTTTATTCAGCTTTTCCCGGTTTTGCAAAATGGCTTCCGGCGATTTCCAGTTTTGGTCGTAATACCGGAACCCCCAGCTGCTATTCATTGTCCCCGCTGTTTCATATAAACCGTAAGGCGAGAACTTATAACCGCTTAGCCCATTCAAATCCTGTTTTTCTAAAATCTCTTTTGGCGGCTCCTGCGGGATTTCATTGTCCCCCAGGGACACATAATCATACGCTCCGTTCCCGATCCGGGAGTTGATAAGACAATCCGGCTGATAGCGCTTCACCAGGTCATTCAATTCTAAGCTTTGTGCCTTCGAAATTGTGTGCGGCACATCAAACCATATTAAACATAAATCACCATAGCCTGTGAGGATTTCCTCCACCTGGGGCTTGATTTTTTCTTCAAAACACCGCCCAAAATCCTTGGACGCAGCATCCGGATAGTCCCACGAATTATCCCAGGACACACCGGCGCATGCTTCCTTATTGGTATACCCGCCGCCGTCGGGATGATGCCAGTCCAGCTCCTGGGAATAGTACAGGCCAAATTTAAGGCCGTATTTATAACACGCTTCTGCCAGTTCCGCAGTGATATCCCGCCGGAAAGGTGTGGCTTCCACAACATTAAACCGGTCCGCCTTAGAATGGTACATGGCAAAACCGTCATGATGCTTTGCCGTCATTACAAAATACCGCATCCCACAGCTGCGGGCAAGCTTGATCCACTCATCTGCATCGAAATAAATCGGATTAAAAACCCCTGCCAGTTTTTCATACGCTCCATTGGGAATGGCGCAGTAAGATTGTATCCATTCCGCATAGTCCCGCACCCGTCTCCCCCGGTATTCCCCGCCCAGGATGGAGTACAGGCCAAAGTGAACCATCATGCCAAAACCCGCTTGTCTAAACCATTCTTTGTTATCCATAGATGTCCCTATCCCTTTCCTTCAGACCACGCCTGACATGAGACATGAAGAATTTAGCAGCATACTTACGGGCGCCATTAAATGTCAATGCACCATTTACTGCGGTGCCAGTGGCAATTGTCATACTGCCGGAGCCCGATGGAAAATTTGAGCTTTTCCGTCCGGCGCAGTAGCTTGATCACAATTTTATTTTCCCCCTTTTTCAAATCCAGCAGGGTAAAATTATTGTACGGCGTCCAGTACCGGATTTCATCGCGGCACAGCTGTTCCTCTCCGTTACACCACAGCCTGAACCCGTCGTTGTTGCCAATCACAGCCCAGACCTTCCGGTCCTCCGGCGCCCAAACTTGCGTCGCCGCATAACAGCACATCTGCCCCTCCAGCGTCAGATACCTGTCGACCTCAATAAAATCCTCATAGGCATCAATCACGCACGCCGCCTTCTCCTGCTCCAGATCCGTGATATAATCCCTGTCCAGAAACGCTTCATTATTTACCATACAAACCATATCCGGGAGGACAGAGCCCTCGCCATGCGGGCTGGGATACCGCGGATCGGCAGGCTGATCCAATTGGTCAAAATACGGCCCATAAATTTCCCATTTCCGGGGGGCGACGCTATGGAGCGCCGCTTCCAACCCCTGCGGCGTTACGGGTTCGGTTTGAAATCCGGTAAAGCCCTCCGGCCTTTCAGCCGGGAACGGCGCGCCAACAATCTCAACCATATAGTCCGGCGTTTTCAATCCGATTTTCGCCGTGTCCTCCGCCAATCCTCGGATGCTGTTAGACGGCCGTACAACGTCGATCCCAATTATAAAATAATCTTGGATTAGTGCCGTAATTTCCCGGTCCAAGCCGGAATACCCTTTCATAATCCCAATGATAGACGCCGCCGACGCACAAGTGCAGTCCGTATCATACCCGCATTGCAGTGCAATATTGATTGTATCGCGCATATCACCTTTCCCATACAAGAGCGCGATCAGCACAAACCCCAGGTTCTGCACCACATTCGTAAAATCAGGATGCGAAAATTCATTCAGCACCAGCCGCCGGGCCTCCAGCCAGGTGGCATTATTGTGATATGCTTCCAAAATCCGGTCAAAACAGCGGCGCAGCTTGCTGTCCGCCGGGACATACCGCATCCCGCATGCAATCAGCTTTTCCAAATCCCGCTCAAAAAAGGCCATGCTTTCCACCGCCGCTAAAAATTGCTCGGCGTACACGGAATTGCCGGCATGGTCAAGGGTGGCGTCCATATAGGCATACGCCGCCGCCAGGTCCGGGTCACCGGGGCAAATCAACCCCCAAATTTCCGAACGGATGGGGCAGCCCATCCCCTCCTTGAAAAATTCATTGTTGATCATACCGCTGTATGGCGGTTTAATCCCCCGCATATAGTTTTTTAAAAAATACCCGTATTCCGAAAATGGGTACCAGCATTTCTCCACCCACGCATCCGCCAGGTCACAGGCGTCAATCAATACGCCTTTTGTTTCCAGCGTATCCAGCCATAAAAGCTGAAGGTCCAAGTCGTCATTCGGCAGATCGGGGTTAAAAATCTGCGTAAAATCCTGCACATCGATGACTTTTTTTATTCCTTCCACCGGCGCGCCCGCAGCGCCGCCAAGGCACTTGCCGTACCAGCAGCCGTGAATCTTATCCAAATATTCCTCAAATTGAATCGTATACATATCCTCTCTCCATCCCAACTGTGTCGTTCTTTTCATATGCAAAGCATATTCAAAATAAACCGTTTTTATTGTACATGAATTTACCTGAAATGTCAATAAAAACAA
>DVND01000048.1 GCA_018714645.1 Candidatus Avimonoglobus intestinipullorum | reverse complement strand
GTGCCTGCGGGAACAACTGAAACCACAGACATCACACTGCAGGTCAAAGGGTATGGGTTTTATACGATAGACGTATATGTGACCAATCTTGAAACCGGTGAAACCAAACATTCCCAAAAGGCATTTTCGGTGGCAAATGCACCTGCGGACGGCGTGGTAAATACGGCAATGGGCGTCTGCAACCATTTTAATATGGGGCACGGCGTGGAAGAGCTTGAGCGGAAAACAGAGCTTATGAAAAAGGCGGGGTTTGTCGGAATAAGAGAGGGCTATTTATGGGCCGAGTTTGAAAAAACCCCCGGCGTATATAAAAAGACCGAAATCCATGAAAGAGCGGATCAGGCGCTTATGGCAAACGGGATGACAAGGTTTGTACAGCTGGCGTTAAACAACCCTGCCGTGACGCCGGAATTTCCGCCTGTTTCGGAAGAAGCGGTGCAGAAGTTTGCGGATTATGCGTACAACGTTGTGCTTCAGACCAAAGGGCTTGTAGAGGGCGTGGAGGTTTGGAATGAATGGGATATTAAAACGTTCAACCCGCAGCAGGTGCCGGTGGACAAGTATGTTGCGCTGTTAAAGGCGACTTATGAGGCGGTGAAAAAAGCGAACCCGGACTGCAAGGTGTATGGGATGGGCGGCTGTACATCAGAGACGTTTGCAGAAGAATTTTTCAAAAACGGCGGCGGGGAGTATTGCGACGGCTTTTCCTGGCATCCATATCCCGGAGGGACGAATTCCCAGCAGGCTTATGAAAAATTTATGAAATGGAAAGACATCGCCATCAAATACGGTTACGGGGATAAGCCGATCGTCCTTTCGGAGTTCAACTGGTCATCGGGCTTTGTTTCGGAGGACGACCAGGCCAATTACGCGATCCATTATTCCGCAATGACGATGGGTATGATTGAGACGCTTTACTGGTATGTTTCGCAGGAGAAGCAGAATACAACGGAGAGCGAAAAGCATTTTGGGCTGATCCGCGCTTGGGATGAAGCGGAGGCGGCGCCCTATGAGCCATATTCCGCGAAACCGGAATATTTAGCGGTTGCAAACTGGAATACGCTCATGACTGGCGCAGAGCCCATGGGGAAGGTCGAACTGGATGATCCGGAAATTACAGCCTATAAGTTCAAAAGCAGAACCGGGGAGGACGTTTTAATTATCTGGAACGACAGCATGGATGCAGTTTCAAAGGCGCTGAAGCTGGACACAAACAGCATCACCGTTTACGACCGCTATGGAAATAAAAAACAGTTAAACGCAGACGACCACTGTTTCGATTTTTCTGTTTCTAAAAAACCGCAGTATATTTTCGGGAACTTTAATACTGTTGAGACGGCAGCGGAAAGCGCTTCGTGCAATATGGTTTATTTTGATACCATTACAGATGATGAAAAATCCTTTATGGTACATCAGAATTTTGACGGCGAGGCAGAAATCCAGCTCGATTTGCCCAAAAATATCACCGCTGTGCAGGTGGGCGGATTTGAGGACAACAATGCAAAGGTTACACTTAAAACGGGGAAGAACCCTGCGGATACAGAGGTTATTACAGTCCGGCTGGTAGACAAGCATACAAAGGCGGAACGCTGGAGCTATGATATGCCGGTGCGTTATCATGAGGCGGCGAGCTATAGGATTTATGCAACACGTTTCCGGTCAAGACGGTGGAATTGTAATTTCACAATCAGTAATAATGCAAATAACCGCGCAATTTCCGGAGAGATCATTTTTACCGGCCCGGAATTTATGAAAAACAAACGTTACACATTTGAAAACCTGCCGACCGGGGGTGAAAAAACGTTCGCAATTGCGATCCCTGAAACGCTTGGCGATGTGAAGCAGGAGGTTAAAGGCAGCCTGCGGCTGGACAGCGGCGAGGAATACAGCTTCAGCAAGACCATTTATTTCACAAATTTTGTTGAAACAGAAACGGCGCCGGTTATTGACGGTGTTCTCGCGCCGGGCGAATGGCAGCTGGACGCCCCGTTTAAGCTGATGTATGAAGACCAGGTGCAGCGGCTGACCCCTTGGAGCACGGACGATTGCAGCGGAAAAATTTACTGCATGTGGGACAACCAGTACTTCTATATTGCAGGGGCAATCAAGGATGACGTGCTGGGCGACAATGATTTGGAGAAGCGCATCTGGGCAAACGACAGTATTCAGTTTGCATTCACCGAAGCGCAGATTTCCGGTTCAAAGCAGACGGAATATGGCATCGGCCTGGTGAACGGTGAAGCGGCGGTTGAGCGGTATTCATACTTTGGCGTTGACGCCGGGATGCTTGGCCAGGAGGATCAATTCAGAGGCGAGGGCGTTGACGTGGAGATCACGCGGAATGAGGAAGAAAAAACCACCTATTATGAAGCGCGGTTCCCGTGGATAGAAATTTTTGGAAAACCGATTTCACCCGCATCCTACGATGAATTTTATTTCAGCCTGCTGGTGAACGACAATGACGGCAGCGGGCGCCGCGGTTGGATCGAATTTTGCCCGGGGATCGGTGAAGCAAAGGATTCTGCGGCGTTTGAGAGTATTCCTGTAGTGCGTAAAAATATATGGTAAAATCAATATTAAGGAGGATGAGGAAATGAAAACAAACTTGAGAACCGTTATGGCGGGGGCGCTTGCGGCGGGGATGCTCCTTGCGCAGGCGAATGTTGTAATCGCTGAAGATACAGCGGTTGTCCCAGCTCTGCCGGAAGAGGTGATGTATCTTTACAACCGCGACTGCGAGGACTTGACGCTGGGCGAAACGGTGGGCGTCGGCCCGTATTTGAGTTCCACTCATCAGGTGATGGACCGCACGGTTGCGGCGCCTGCGGGCAGCAGCGAGAATGGAAAGTCCATCAAAGTGACCGCCCAAGCCGGATCAGAGCAGTTCTATAAGATTTTTGAGAAAGCGGCAACATGGTTTGACGGCGATGAAACGGTTCAGAACCCGGCGGAATATAACAACGAAGTGGTGGTGCGTTTTGATGTGTACCGGGAGGCGGATACGCGTACCCCGAATTTTACCATCCAGAATGTAAATATGAATAATATGACGCTGGCGTCTGCGTTTATTGATAAAGACGGGAAATTGTCAGTGGCAACCTCCAGTGAAATCAAATCAATGCCGCAGGAAACGGCCACAGACCAGGGCTATTTTGTATACGGCCAGGCGCTTGCGGCAGATCAATGGCATACGATTACAATTGTGTACAATAAGGATGCGGAAAAAACCACCTGGTTTGCAGACGGCAATTATGTGTGCGACGCGGTTTTCCCTACGAAGAATGCAACCTATCAGGAACTGAAGGGGTACCGGTATTCAATGCAGTGCTTTGCGTTGGTAAATGAGAAGCTGGCCGCAAGCGCATACATTGATAACATTAAAATTGCCTATGCAAAACCGGCGGAAACGATGCAGATCCAGACGGAATTGTATTCCAATGATGCAGAACAGGGCGTTACGGTCACAGGGCCCGGCTCTGCTTCAAAGACGGTTGCGTTTGACAGCATTCAGGAGGTCAGCAAGGATTATATTGTTTCGTTTGACTTGAGGGCGGATACGATCACGGCAAAGGGCGCCTGCATCACGCTGCAGAATGCGACGGGGAATATGCTTGCGACGGCGTTTATGGCCAATACGGCAGGCTCGATGATTATAAGGACGGAAATGAGGAAAACAGAAAGCGGCGCGATTGGAGAGCCGGCTGCAACGGTAAGCGGCTGGACAGAACGGGAACTGGTACAGCTTAACAGCGCAAAGCTGTTCCATGTAAGGGATGTATTCCGGCCGAACGTCTATACCAATTTCAAATTCTATGTGGATGTGGATGAACATGTTGTGTATTACTATGTAAACGACATATATGCGGGAAAGACAGCGGCCAACACGGCATACAGCATGCTCCCCGCAAAGTTATTCGTCCTCTATCCGACAAATGACGGCGCTTCCATCGGCGGGAAATTCTGGATTGCAAATGTGAAGGTCGGTTATACGGAGCCGTCGGCGGTAACTGTCGATCATTTTACAATTGTGGATGCGATGGGTTCTGCATTGGACGGGGCGGAGATTTTCGCCGGAGACGGAACAGAGGCGTATGTAAAAGCAACGGTCAGAAACGAAACGCCGCAGGATGTGCATTGCGTGATTGTTATTGCGCAATACAGGGGCAGTGAAATGATTGACACCAGCGTCCTCAGCCGGACTGTGGAAGCGGGCGCTGCATTGACGCTGGATCATACCACGCAGGACACATGCCAAATGCCGATTGCTGATGACGCAACGAGCATTAAGGCATTCATTTGGGATACAGATGCACCGCTGACGCCATACTGCGACAGCGTTACAGCGGTTCCGACCATACTGTAATGATAGGGAGAACAGAATGATACGCAAAAAATTGGCCGCGGCTGCGGCAGTATGCATCATGGTGTTTGCGCTGGGCGCCGCAGCTGCGGGCGCGGAAGCGGAATATAGCTGGACGGCACAGAATACCGTTGAAATCAGCGGCGCGGCGGCAAGCGGAAAAGCAGGGGTAAATGTAGTTGTACAGATATTAAAGCCGGGCGAGGATTTGTCAACGGTGACGCCTGAAAACATGGAGGATACGGTGGCATACCACGACCAAATAAAGACGGTCGAAGGCGGCGCCTACAGCTTGCACGCAACGCTTGACACGGACACCGAGCCCCATGTGGCGCTCGTGCGGGAGGCGGATGGAGCGGCACTGCAAACGCTGGTCATAGAGCCGAATGCGCTTACTGCAGAGGCGAGCCTTGACGCGGTGGGACACATGTATTATGACTGTACGAAAATCCCACTGAACATCAAAACTTCAAAGGACGGGACATACAATATTTCAGTGAAGCTCACCGATGCATCCGGCTTCCGTACAGACAGCGTAACGAAAAGTTTCCGCGCAGTACCTGTCAATTCTGAGAACATTGCGCAGGTGACGCTGGATTTGGAAAACGATGCGATGCAATACGGCGTGTTTCATGCAGAATGCACCATTTCAAGAATTGGTGGGGGCAGCGCTGTCTGCACGGTACAGTTCAGCGTTTCGCGCGGGACCGAAAAAGGCGAAGAAAATGGGCAGATCGGTGTGACGCAGCATTTTTTCAGCATGCAGAAGGACAGCGATATCAATACGGAACTGGATATGCTGCAAAAAGCGGGCATAAAGCTGCAGCGGCAAAGCGTATACTGGGATACCTTTGAAACAGAAAAAGGCGCCTATCAATTCAATGCAAGAACCCAGACCTATTTTGATTTGCTGGGCGAAAAAAGACTCGATGGAATTGTGCAGGTATATGGGGGCAACAGCCTGTATTATCCCAAAAACGCAGATGGCAGCTATCAGCGGGACGAAAACGGCCTGCTGATCGATTACCCGCCCAACACCCCGGAGGGGCTGCAGGCGTTTGGAGATTATGCGTATCATCTGGCGGCGCAGACAAAGGATTACGCGGACTGCTATGAGATATGGAACGAATACAACATTCAAACGTTTAACCCGCGGAATCTGCCGGCAGCGTGCTATGCGGATATGCTCAAGGCGGTCTATGGCAGAATCCACGAGGCGAATCCGGATGCTGTGGTAATCGGTATGGCCTTTGCAGGATTTGATGAGGAAGCGCTGGCATGGGTCAAAGCGGTGCTGGAAGCAGGCAAAGGCCAGGTATTGATGGACGCAGTTTCCTTTCACCCATACAACCAGCCGGAAACAATTGAATCCGGGCAATATATACAGCAGCTCAAGGCGCTGTTTGCAGAATATGGGTATGTAGATATCAGGGTTTTTGTATCTGAAACAGGATACAGTTCAGGCAGGCCCGCCACAGATGAGCTGGATCAGGCGAAGAAAGAGGTGCGGAATCTTGCCCTTTTATCGGATGATGCGGAACAAATTTACATTTATAATGCGTTTGAAAAGCAGGAAAGCCCAAATGTTTCCGAAGCGGAGCACGGCTACGGCATTATCCGCGGCAAGTCTGATGCGCTTTTGCCCTATCATGCAAAGCCGGCATACGTTGCCATTGCAAATTTCAACAAGCGCACGGGCAACTACAGTGCGGTGGAAGAAGAACCGGCCGATAACGGGATTTATAAAGTCAAATTTACAAAGCGCGATGGCACCGTCTGCTGGATGCTGTGGACAGTGAACGCCGGTGGGCAAGCCTATATGCTGGATACAGGCGGCATCACGAACGTTACAGAATACGACCTGTTCGGGAACGCGCGGCCGCGCTCCAGTGCAGACGGCAAATACAGCCTGCAACTCACCGACGCACCAATTTACATAGAAGCAAAAGCCGCAATTGAGGTGAAATACATAGATGACGCGGGCTTTGCAGTCCAAAGCCTGGACGATACGCCGGTGATCCAAGTGGAGGCAGAGGTGCGTATTCCAACAGCTGATACAGTGCTTTATGCCGCAAGCTATCGGGACGGGCGGCTGATAGACTGCCAACGGGCAGAGGCGACAGCCGGACGGCATACCCTTTTGCTCAGCACAGAAGGCGCAGACCGCGTGGCGGTATATTATTGGAGGGAATCCTCCATGCGCCCTGTTCCGGATAGCAGGATTGATGCGTTGGTGAAACAATAAGGGAGGGGAATAGAATGCGTTTTCATAGAATATTATGTGCATTTATTGCGGCGAGCCTTTTCAGCACGGCTTTCGCCGGGATGCATGTGCTGGCTGCTGCCGAGCATGACACAGAGGATGTAAAAGTGTTTTACAGCTTCGACTCCGCATTGGAATTTTCGACAAGCTGTGCGAAACGTTCCGATACGGGGAGCATTTATCATAAGGATGCCATGGAAATTTTTCCGATTGAAAACACGGTTTCCGCATCGAAAAAGTTTTCTGAATTGGAAAAAGGTGTAAAAACGACGGTGAGCTTTGATTTTATGGCCAAGCAGACCGACCACATTTTCAGAATGGCGCTGCACGACGGCACCAAGGTGTACAGCTCCGTGTACTGGGATCATGCCGGTAGGCTGCTGTGTTCGCTGAACGGTGCAGAACCGACCGGCATAACGGCAACCAACACCTATTCCCAGCAGCAGACCCTTGTACCTTATGATGCAAACAGATGGCATAATCTGAGTATGGTCATAAATCCTGCGGGGATTTATACGACGATTGATTACTATTACGACGGTACGAACATCGGCAGCTGCGAGACAAGCAGATCAGAGACGGGAGACCTGGATGCATTGTATATAACATCCACAACGGCAGGATATGGCATCGCAGATTCAGAAACGCTGGATTATGATGGCAGCGAGGGGCTTTACATTGACAATTTAAGAATATCACAGGGCGAAGCTGATTTTTACGCCACAGCCGCAGATGCGGAGGGGTTTGTAAAGGTTGAATTTTCGGAGCAGTTATCCAATAAGAATGATTTGGAGCAGCTTTCGCTCATAAATACGGTGACGGGCGAGGAGGCCGCCATCGCGGAGATTATAAATGAGAGCAGAACGCTGTATATCATTCCGGAAACCGGGCTTGTGCGCGGTAACGAGTATATCCTGGACATCCCTGAAAATTTTGTGAGCGCCGGCGGAAAAGAACTCTGCAACCATGTGGTTTACTTTTCTTCAACCTATGGTACAAACGAGGGCAGCTGGGATATAGTGGAGCCGTATGTATTTTTCGCAGATTTTGAGAATCTGCCCCTTGGCGCCGCGGAGAGGAACGACGCGGTGTGGAATACCGTGATTGCGGCGAGCACGGTAAACGGCGTTTCCTGCGAAGCGGTTGACGGGAATCAGGTTGTGCGGTTTACAAACGCAGACGGCGCAACCTATCTGCGTTTTGAATCCAGCGGGAAATGGGCGGATGATGCAGCCTATGACAGGGTGGTCGTGGAAATGGACGTCGCCCTTACGGAGACAAAAAGAAGCGCGGATATACTGTTTTTGGTCAATTCAAAAACGGTGGGCCAATGTTTTTTTGATAGCTACGGCAGGTTTGTGATGGTTTCCGGGAACAGCTTCGATTCGGAAGAAGACTGTGCGGACGCTTATCCGGAAAACCACATTGTTTATGAGCTTTCCCAGGAAGCCGGCAGGGTATATAAGCTCTGTGCAAAAATTGACAAACAGGCAAAGACAATTCATTATTATATCGATGGGGTGCAGGCAGGGACAGCTGTATGGGAAGAAGAAATTGAAAACCCCATATTGTCCGCGGTCCGGGTGAAGGCGAATCCGGCACTCCAGGACGGACGCGCAATAGACTTTGACAATTTTACAGTGGCGCATACGAAATCAACCGAAACGGTATCAAAAATGCGCCTTATTGCAAGGGACGGAGAACAGTGGGGCCCGGGGGCACAGGATGTGGCTTCCACCATATCCGGCGGTTTGCTGGAATTTAGCTGTACAATAGATTTGTCAAGCGTACAGCCGGAGGATATTGTTATTTCGGACGGTGTGGATACAGTTCCTGTGACTATAACTGAACAGGGTGAAAATTTTGTGCAGTTTCAATTGGACAGCTTTTTAAAAGCGGATACGGCCTATACGATTTCCGTATCGGGCATCCATGCCGCCAACGGGATTCCGCTGGGCGATTATACGGCGGACTTTAAGACCAGCGGCGAACAATCGGTGGTGATTGAAGCTTTTAGGCTGGAAAATGCAGCCGGCGGAAACATTATGAATATAACGGATATTCAGGAGGGCACAGAAGTCATTTTAAAGGCGGAAATAGTCAATTCTACAGATGATGCCATCACTGTCCGCCCTGTCCTGACGGAGATGACGGACGGCCTGCTGGCGCAAACGGCGGAGGCCGCGGTGGACGTCGCCGCAGGCGGGGCGGAGACTGTAGGCATCAGCCTGACCGCCCGTACGGGGGAAAATACTGCAATTTCAGCGATGCTGACGGATGCGGAATATAAGCCGTTGTGCCAGGCCATTCAACTTTCCAATATGGTGGAGCCGGAAGATGGGGATTGGACTGTGGTCTATAACGGCCGGATTGCATCGGGAAAGAGCGGGGAACAGGTTTTTGTTGATATCCTGCTGCCGGGAAAAACCCGCGCAGAGATCGCTTCTGCAAATCCGCTTGATACCGTGTTGGCTTACCGCGGACAGGCTGTCACCGATACAGACGGGAACTTTACCATTCGATTTAAACTAAAGGATGACGCCGAGGTAGAAGGCGACGCCGTTTCGGGCCAGTACAAGGTGCTGTTTGCAAGCGCACAGGGGGCTGAAGAGGACACATTGTCTTTTTCAAACTTGAATGACGCTGCGGATTTGACGGAAAAAATCAACGCGGCTGCCGCCGGGGATGAAAATACGGCGGTGGCGGCAATTCAGGATATCATCACAAATAATCCGGATGCTCTTGGAATCAGGGCAGACGAGCTGGAACAAATGGATACAGAAATGCTTGCAGAACTGGTATATGCATATATTGCAGACACAGGCGCGCTTGCCGATGCAAAAAGCACAATCAGCCTTTTTGACCAGTGCACTGTGATTTTGTTGACAGTCAACGGAAAAATTGACAATCTGTTCGATTATGCGCAGGCGCTTGCACTGGACAACAGTAAAATCAAACGGCTGTATCAAATGGATTTTGTTGATGCGGCGCTGCAGCAGGAACTCACAAAAGAAATGAGCGGAAAAGCAATTGAAACCGTTGATGATTTTTATGAAGCGCTGACAGAACAATTTGTGCTGAATGCAGTGGAGCATCCCAATGGGACGGAGAATGTAAAAACGGTTATAAAGGAGCTGTGCGCAGAGATCGGGATCGATGCGGCGCAGGCGGCCAATGCGGCGGACAGTGTGTACACAAAGCTGGCGTATAGGACGTTCCGGTCTTATTCGGAGCTGGCGGCAGCGTTTAACAGCGCCTATAACGATGCTGTGCGCGTTCCCAGCGGCGGCAACGGCGGAATCGGCGGTAACGGTGGTAATGGGACTTCGTCAGGAGGGAACCAGGTGCTGATCCCGTCTGGGCCTGATTTGACAGAGGAAGAAATTACCCCGATACCGGAGAGCATTTTTGACGATATAGACAACGTAGAATGGGCGAAGGATGCAATTATTTCTTTGGCGGAAAAGAAAATCATATCCGGCAAGGGCGAAAACAAGTTCTGCCCCAATGACAACATCACGCGCGAAGAATTTACAAAGATCATTGTGAGCGCGTTCCTGCCCGATGCGCCGGCGGCGGATATAAGCTTTGCCGACGTAGCGCAGGACAGCTGGGCATCCCCCTATATTGCGAAAGCATACGGCGCC
This sequence comes from Candidatus Avimonoglobus intestinipullorum, assembly GCA_018714645.1. Taxonomy (GTDB): domain Bacteria; phylum Bacillota; class Clostridia; order UBA1381; family UBA1381; genus Avimonoglobus; species Avimonoglobus intestinipullorum. The sequence goes on along the minus strand of DVND01000048.1, from coordinate 975 downwards.
GGCATTATATCGGGTTATAGTGCCTCCTATTTTGGCGCGAAAGAAAATATCACAAGGCAGGACATGGCAACCATTCTATATCGGGCTGCGCTGTACCGCGGGATTGTGTTCGGTACTGCGCTTGACAAGCGCTTTACAGATGAGGCCGCCATTCCGGCCTATGCATTGGAGGCTGTGAATACGCTGTACAACGCCGAGGTGATTTCCGGTATGTCAGAGGCGGAATTTGGCGGGGCGGGCTTCGCTACAAGAGCGCAGGCCGCTAAAATGGTCGACGAGTTGTTAAAGCTGTAAACCGGTTTAAATAAACAATGTAGGTGGGATGAAATGAAAAAGCTATTCATATTTGTTATTTGCGCGATTGTGGCTTTGAGTACTGCGGCGGCGGTATCGGCCGGAGAGCTTAAAACTTCTGATACGATGCTTGATTTCCTTGAAACAATTGGGATCATTCATACGGAAACGGATGCGCCGGAGGATGACGTCACCAGAGAGGTCTTTGCGGTATATGTTGCAAGGATGCTTGGTATCAATGAGACGGGCGAAAGCGGCACGCGGTATTTCGTTGATCTTGAAAATAACGCATTTTCTCAATACTCTGTGAATGCACTGGCCGAAAGAGGGATTATAGCGGTTCCGGAGGACCGGTATTTCCGCCCGGGAGAGGGCATTTCCTATGAAGAAGCGGTGAAAATGTTGGTTTGCGCGTTGGGCTATGAAAAATATGCGGAATACAGAGGCGGATACCCCCAAGGCTATTTAGCTACTGCAGAAGCACTGAAAATCAGCTGTACTGTACAGGACAGGGCGCAGCTGAAGGTCAGCGAAGCGGCGGAGCTTGTGTATAAAACGCTGGTTGCTCCGGTTTGCGCAATGGATATCACCGATGGGATTGCAACCATTTTTGAGTCAGAGGACAGCCTGCTGGCGCAGCAGTTTGACATACAGTGGCAGGAGGGAACTGTCACTAAAATT
>DVND01000047.1 GCA_018714645.1 Candidatus Avimonoglobus intestinipullorum | reverse complement strand
ACCTCCAATATGCCGGTGGCAGCCCGGGAGGCCAGTATTTATACGGGCATCACGCTGGCGGAATACTATCGGGATATGGGGTATCATGTGGCGATTATGGCGGATTCCACCTCCCGCTGGGCCGAGGCGCTGCGGGAAATTTCCGGGCGGCTGGAGGAAATGCCGGCGGAGGAAGGGTTCCCGGCATATCTGGCGTCGCGATTGTCCGGTTTCTATGAACGGGCGGGATATATGGAAAACCTGAACGGGACAGAAGGCTCCGTGACGATTATCGGCGCGGTTTCGCCCCAGGGCGCGGATTTTTCCGAACCTGTGACACAGAATACCAAGCGGTTTATCCGCTGTTTCTGGGCGCTGGATAAAAGCCTTGCCTATGCGCGGCATTATCCCGCCATTGCATGGCTGACCAGCTATTCGGAGTACATTGATGATTTGGAGCCATGGTACAGCGCCAACATCAACCGGCGGTTTGTGAAGGACCGCAACGTGATGATGAATATTTTACAGGAAGAAAGCAATCTGATGGAGATTGTCAAACTGATCGGGGAGGATGTACTCCCGGACGAACAGCGGGCGGTTATTGAAATCGCACGGGTGATCCGGCTGGGCTTTTTGCAGCAGAACGCTTATCACGCAGAGGATACCTATGTGCCGCTTGACAAGCAGTACCGCATGATGGATGTGATCCTGCATCTGTATGAGAAGGTCAATGAAGTCGTCGGCAGGAACATTCTGCTGTCGGCGGTCAAGGAAAGCGGGATCATGGAAGAGGTTGTCCGTATGAAATATAACATTTCAAATGACGACCGGGATTCTTTTGCCGCGCTCAAACAGAAGATTGATGCGGTGACAGACCGGATCATCAGGGAGAACAGCTAATTCCATGGGAAAGGGAGCAGATTATGGCGATTGAATATGTGGGTTTGAACAATATAGAGGGGCCGCTTGTCGTCCTTGAGGGTGTGCAAAACGCTTCCTATGATGAAATGGTCAGCATCACCCTGACAGGCGGTGAAAAACGGACGGGCAGGATTACAGCTATTTCAGGGGACAAGGCGGTGATCCAGGTGTTTGAGGGCACTTCCGGCCTGTCGCTGACCAATACGAAAACAAAGCTGCTGGGGAAGCCCATGGAGCTTGCATTGTCCATTGAAATGCTTGGCAGGACCATGGACGGCGTCGGGCGGCCAATCGATGGGCTGGGCGACTATTGCGCCGATGAGACACGGGACGTGAACGGGCAGCCGATCAACCCGGTTGCGCGTGTGTACCCGAACAACTTCATCCAGACGGGAATCTCGTCGATAGATTGCCTGTCCACCTTAATCCGCGGGCAGAAGCTGCCCATTTTTTCGGGCGACGGGATGCCGCACGACGCGCTGGCGGTGCAGATTGCGCGGCAGGCAAAAATCGTGGACGCAGGGGATGAAAACGCGGAAAATTTTGCAATTGTGTTTGCGGCTATGGGCGTGAAACATGACGTGGCGAATTTTTTCAGGAAATCGTTTGAGGAGAGCGGCGTCCTGCAAAAGGTCGTCATGTTCCTGAATTTGTCCAATGACCCGGTGGTGGAGCGGATTATCACGCCGCGCTGTGCGCTGACTGCCGCGGAGTATCTGGCATTCCGGCACAATATGCATGTGCTGGTTATTTTGACGGACATGACTTCCTATGCCGAAGCTCTGCGGGAGATTTCCTCCTCCAAAGGGGAGATCCCTTCCAGAAAGGGCTTCCCGGGGTACTTATATTCCGATTTGGCGTCGCTGTATGAGCGTGCGGGTATTGTAAAGGACGCCAGCGGTTCCGTGACGCAGGTGCCGATTTTGACGATGCCCAATGACGATATCACGCACCCTGTCCCGGATTTGACGGGATATATCACAGAGGGGCAGATCGTCCTGGACAGGAACCTGAGCTTAAAAGGCGTGTATCCGCCTGTGGCGGTACTGCCGTCGCTGTCGCGTTTGATGAAGGACGGCATCGGCGAGGGCTTTACGCGGGAAGACCACCCGGCGCTGTCGAACCAACTGTTTGCGGCGTATTCCAAGGTGGAGGATGCACGGAGCCTGGCGTCGGTCATTGGTGAGGATGAGCTGTCTGACATCGACAAGAAGTACATGGAGTTCGGAAAGGCCTTTGAGGAACGGTTCCTGATGCAGGGCAAGAACGATAACCGCAGCATTGAGACCACCCTGAACCTGGGCTGGGAGCTTTTGCGGATGCTGCCCAAGGCGGAGCTTGACCGCGTCAGTGATGAGATATTGGATAAATATTATAACGTAGAACAGGATTAAAGCAGGTGTTTGTGTTATGAATAAAACAATTGCACCGACAAAAGGGAATTTGATGGCGGCAAAAAATACCCTGCGGCTTTCAAAGCAGGGGTATGAAATGCTGGACAAAAAACGGAATATTCTGATCCGTGAAATGATGCTGCTGATCGACCAGGCGAAGGATGTACAGGATAAAATCGAAAGTACCTTTGCGGCGGCGTACCGTGCGCTGGGGACGGCGAACCTGGTCATGGGCGTGGACCATGTGCAGGACATTATGCATATGGTGATGCTGGAGGACAGTGTGGAAATCAAACAGCGCAGCGTGATGGGCGTGGTTATCCCCATGGTGCGGTGCGCGCCGGACGACGGGACGCTTAAATACAGCCTGTATGCCACCCATTCTGCCCTGGATGAAGCGGTTTTGAAGTTCAGCGAGGTCAAGCAGCTGACGGTGCGCCTGGCAGAAATTGAAAACGCGGTTTACCGGCTGGCGATGAACATCAAAAAGACCCAGAAACGCGCGAATGCATTGAAAAATATCACCATTCCGCTGTATGAAACAATTACGAAGGAAATCAGCGGTTCCTTGGAGGAAAAAGAGCGGGAGGAACACACCCGCTTGAAAATCATCAAAAAGAACAAGGGATGAAAAAATGGTATTGGCGGATAACCGCTGATACCATTTTTAAATGCTGATATTTAAAGGGGCAGGGTTCCATCTTCCTCCGGCTGCTCCAGCGTAATACGCCCGATTTTGCAGCTGCGCAGCTCGTCCAATACCATATTTGCCGCCCGCTCCATATCGATTTCACCGCCCGATATCACAAAGCCGCGGTTCTTGCCGATGGATTCCAGCAGTTCATGCCCTTCCAACCCTTCGATATGCTCCAGCTTATAGCGGGCGCGCAGCAAGCTGCCGTAGTGGTCGCGCAGGTATTCCAGCAGGGAGTAGGCCAGCAGCTCGACATTCATGATTTCATCCTTGATGGCGCCGGTGTAAGCTAAATTTTTTGCGACCTGCTGGTCCTCGTATTTCGGCGCCAGGATGCCGGGGGTATCCAGCAGCTCGGTACCGTCCTTCAGGCGGATCCACTGTTTGCCGCGGGTCACCCCCGGACGGTCGCCCGTTTTGGCGCTGGCTTTTCCCGCCAGGCGGTTGATCAGCGTGGATTTGCCCACGTTGGGGATGCCCACCATCATGAGTTTTAAAGTGCGGGTCATGCCTTTTTCCTGTTCCCGCTCAATTTTATCCCGGATCAATTCCCGCGCGGCAGGGGTGATTTTGTTCACACCCTGCCCCGTTTGGCAGCTGACGGGCAAAACATGGATGCCCTGCCGCCCATAAGCTTGAATCCAGCAATCGGTGACGGCCTGATCCGCCAAATCGTATTTATTCAGCACCAGCAGCCGCGGTTTGCCGCGGAGGATATCGTCAAAGCTGGGGTTCCGCCCGGAGAAGGGGATGCGGGCGTCCAGAATTTCCACCACCACATCAATGTTTTTCAGGTTTTCTTCTATTAAACGCCGGGTTTTTGCCATATGCCCCGGATACCATTGCAAGGGCTGCATACGCCCCCTCCTTTCCAAAAAATATAGGCAAGCACAACACTTGCCTATCAATTGTTATCTTGTCAAACCGAAGGAGGACAGCGGCAGGATCCGCAGCTGGGATTTGCCCATGATCGCGTCAATCGGCACCTGGCCCAGAACCGAGGAACGGCTGTCCTGGCTGTTGGGACGGTTATCGCCCATGACAAACACCATATCGTCTTCTACGGTAACGGGATAGGAAACGGTGGGGTCGGTAATTGTCGTAATGCCGTCGTAATAAGGCTCTTCCAGTTCAGCCCCATCTACCAGCACTTTTCCGTTTACAATGTTGACAGTCTGCCCCGGCAGTGCGATAATGCGCTTTACATAGTATTTCCGTTTCAGATTTTCCGGCAGGCTGTTGTAGTTGATCAATTTTTCAAAGAAATTATACGTTTCCCCTGTGGAGGCTTCCAAATCCGCATAATACGCCATCCTGTTTTTATAGGTGGAATCCAGCACGATGATATCGCCCTGCTGGGGCTTGTATCCCAGTTTTGTCACGATCAGGCGGTCGTTGTTGTGCAGGGTGGGGTACATGGATTGGCCGTCCACCTTTACCACGTCAAAAACGAACCCTTTGATTAAAAATGCAATTACAAGCGCAATTGCGATGGTGTAAACCCATTCAAAAATCTCTTTTCCCAAATTAAACCCACTTTTCGCAGCTTCCGCTGGCGCGGCCTCTTCCTCCAATGGGCTGGCCTCCGCCGTATTTTTATGTTCAAATTGTTCGTCCATGTCATGGCCTCCTCATGTTCAACTGTTTTTATTATATCATCAGGGCAAGGCGCTTATCGCCTTGCTTCGCACCGATCCAATAAAAATAAATAGTGAAAACCGCAAGGGTTTCTTTCTTTTGTTGTTTTTATTATATCAGG
>DVND01000046.1 GCA_018714645.1 Candidatus Avimonoglobus intestinipullorum | reverse complement strand
AGAGGCGGTTGTAACAACGGTTATCAAGAAAAAAGCGGATAAGACAGCAAAACAGGAAAAAACAGAGGTAAAAAACCCGTTTCTGAAAAAGATGGGCTGGCTGAACAACATGCTTTGGGGCGGCAGCGCGCTGCTTGCTTTTGAGCATGTATGGCACGGTGAGATCACACCATGGTTCCCATTTCTGACCAATGCGGCAAATCCCGCGGATGCAGCCGCAATGCTGGGTGAGATGGCGACCTCCGGTGTTGGAATGGCGCTGCTTGTCACAGCCGTTTGGGCGGTTATGGTTGGGGTTACCAATGCAATGGAAAAGCAGCCGGAAGCTGTAAAAGCGGCAGCAAACGGAGGAATCCGGTCATGACCTTACTGATTACCGCATTTGCCGCGATCATTGCTACGGTGGTGTGGTATGCGAAACCCGAAAGCGGCATGAGAATTGGCATGCTTTGCCTCATGTACTGGGGCGCGGCGCTGATGTGGCTGGTGGACGCCATTGCCGAATATGTCGAGCTTGGTGCAGCATATTTCACACCCGCGGCTTCGGATCTGCTAAACGACAGCTATCTGGGCCTTTCGGTTGTGGCCTTGGGGCTTGTCATCTGGCTTGCGGTCTTGCTCATCAAGGATCCGCAGGGCAGGGTCAAAACAGCGCTTATGAAAAATAGTACGAAATAACCAGCAAAGTGTGAGCGGCTTTGCCGCAGGGATGCGGCGGGCCGTTTTTTGCAGGAGGTGGATTGGATGGGACAATTGGATGTGCGGCATCTATTGCAGCATGTGGCGGACGGCAGCGTTACGATTGATGAGGCATTGCTGCGCATAAAGACCGAACCTTTTGCTGAATTGGGGTATGCAAAGCCGGACTATCACAGAAGTGTACGGCAGGGTGTGGCGGAAGTTATTTATGGACAAGGAAAAACAGCTGAGCAGATTATTGGTATTACCCATGCGCTATTGGCGCACGGACAGCAGACCGTTTTAATCACCCGGCTTGACAGAGAAAAGGCGGAAGCCGTTAACAAGGAACTCCTCCTTACATACCACGAAATGGGACGGATCGGTGTCGTCGGAAAAATGCCAAAAGAGCGAAAGGGTAAAATCGTTGTTGCCACGGGCGGCACCAGCGATATGCCGGTAGCAGAGGAAGCGGCGCTGACTGCCGAAGTGTTGGGAAACAACGTGGTGCGGCTTTATGATGTGGGCGTTGCCGGTATACACCGCCTTCTTGCCCACACGGAGGAAATCATGAGCGCACGGGCCATCATTGCCATTGCCGGCATGGAGGGTGCGTTGGCAAGTGTAATCGGCGGCCTTGCGGACTGCCCGGTGATCGCTGTTCCCACCAGCGTCGGGTACGGCGCGGCGTTCGGCGGCGTGGCGGCGCTTTTGTCCATGCTCAACTCCTGCGCCAGCGGCGTCAGCGTGGTCAACATCGACAACGGTTTTGGCGCGGCTTATCAGGCGAGTATGATTAACCAGATGGGAGAACAGTAAGATGAAAACGTTATACATAGAATGCAATATGGGTGCGGCGGGCGATATGCTGCTGTCTGCCTTGCTGGAGCTGCATCCCGCGCCCGATGAGTTTATCAAAAGGCTCAACGGTCTTGTGATACCGGGCGTGCAAGTAGAAAAGAAAACCGCCGTCCGGTGCGGTATCACAGGTACGCATGTGGAAGTTACGGTATACGGCCAACAGGAAGACGAACATATGCACGACCACCATCACGCCCATGGTCAGGAACATCACCACGGCCATCATCATACGGGGATGCACGAAATCGAGCATATCATTGGCCATTTTGCTTTGCCGGAACAGGTACGAAGTGATATTCTGGCCGTCTATCGTCTGATTGCGGAGGCGGAAAGCCATGCCCACGGCAGGGAGATTGACCAAATCCATTTCCATGAGGTGGGGACGATGGACGCGGTGGCGGACATTACCGGCGTTTGTATGCTGCTTCATGAGCTGGCGCCGGAACAGATTATTGCTTCCCCGGTGCATGTGGGCTGCGGGCAGGTGAAATGTGCGCATGGGATTCTTCCCGTTCCCGCGCCGGCGACTGCGTATATTTTAAAGGATGTACCTATCTATGGCGGTGCGGTGCATGGTGAATTATGCACCCCGACCGGCGCGGCGCTTTTAAAGCATTTTGTCCGTACTTTCGGCAATATGCCGGTCATGAACGTGGACAAGATCGGCTACGGCATGGGGACAAAGGAGTTTGAAACGGCAAACTGCCTGCGGGTGATGCTGGGTGAAACGGCGGAAACGCCGGACCAGGTGCTGGAGCTTTGCTGCAATATCGACGATATGACGGCGGAGGAAATCGGCTTTGCAGCCGAACAAATCCTATCTATCGGTGCGTTGGAGGTATTCACAACGCCCATCGGCATGAAGAAAAACCGCCCGGGCATCCTGCTTACCTGCCTTTGCAGGCCGGAGGATAAGGAAACGGTCCTTGCCGCGATGTTCCGATATACGTCTACCATCGGGATCCGGGAACATGTTTGCAGCCGGTATGTGCTCAGCCGGACGGAAGAGGCGGTTGAAACACCGTATGGAACCGTGCGCATCAAGCGTTCCGGCGGGTATGGCGTAGAACGGATAAAAACGGAATACGACGACATTGCGCAGATCGCGGCGAAACAAAACATTTCGGTTCATGAAGCGCGCAGATTGGTGGACAAGGAGCTGGGATAGCATGGAACGAAACGCGAAATATGAACGGTTAAAGGGCTATCTCCGTGCTTTTGGAAGTGTGGCGGTGGCCTTTTCAGGCGGCGTGGACTCGGCCTTTCTGCTGAAGGCGGCCAAGGAAGCCTTAGGGAATCAAGCCATTGCCGTTACGGTGCGCTCCTGCCTGATGCCTTGCCGCGAGTTTGACGAGGCAGAACATTTTTGCGTGCAGGAACGGATCCGCCAAATTATTTGCAATGTCGATCCGTTTCTCATAGACGGCTTTGCGGACAACCCGCCCAACCGCTGTTACCTGTGCAAAAAGGAACTATTCAGGAAAATCCGGGATGCTGCCGTCCAAAACGACATTGCCGAAGTGGCAGAAGGGTCAAACCTTGACGACAACGGCGACTACCGCCCCGGGTTGCGCGCCATCCGCGAACTCGGCGTCAAAAGCCCATTGCAGGAGGTGGGATTTACCAAACAGGAAATCCGCCGGCTTTCCGAACGCTTGGGGCTGCCAACGTGGAACAAGCCGTCCTTTGCCTGCCTTGCCTCCCGGTTTGTATATGGCGAAAAGGTAACGCCGGAACGGTTAAACATGGTGGAACGCGCAGAACAGATTTTAGCGGGGCTGGGCTTTTCCCAATTCCGCGTGCGCATGCATGGCGATTTGGCAAGGCTTGAAGTTTTGCCGGATGAATTTGCAAAATTGTTAAAATGCAGAGAACAGGTTTGCCGGGAATTAAAAGAACTCGGATTTACCTATATTTCAATGGATTTGGCAGGTTACCGCACGGGCAGTATGAATGAGACGCTTCCCGGCCGGGAATAAGAAGCCGCTAAAATGCAGTACCCGCAGGAAAGGTTGGTGTGTATCAATGAATGGCGTGATGGAACTCATACAGAGAGAGGCGGTCTACCTCTGGTACTATTTTGACCTCCAGCTCCGGCAAATCCTGCCCTATTGGGCGCTGGGCATTGTGATTGGTTCGGTTGTATCAGTGTTTGGAAAGGAAAAAATCCACCGCCTGCTGACCGTGGTTCAGGATAAGCATTTGGGCATCATCGGCATTATTCCGGCAAGCCTTTTAGGGATTGCTTCGCCTTTGTGCATGTATGGGACGATTCCCATTGCGGCGTCCTTTTCGCAAAAGGGGCTACGGGACGATTATCTGGCGGCCTTTATGATGAGTTCCGTGCTGCTCAACCCCCAGCTTTTGATATACAGCGCCGCCCTTGGCCCCACGATGCTCACCATCCGGTTTGTTTCCTGTTTTCTGTGCGGCGTCATGGCAGGCGTGCTGATTCGGATATTCTACAAGGACAAAAGCTTTTTCAACTTCACAAAGTTTGAAGAACGTGCCGGGCGGGACACCGACCCGAATATGCTGATGCGGCTTTTGAAAAACATCGTCAGAAATATCAAGGCCACGGGGCCATGGTTTCTTGTGGGCGTGATCCTTTCCGTCCTGTTCCAGCGCTATGTCCCGGCGGAGAGCTTTGCCGGCCTGTTTAATAACGAGGGTTTCGGCCTGCTGATGGCGGCGACCATCGGCGTGCCGCTCTACATGTGCGGAGGCGGGACGATCCCGCTTTTGCAGCAATGGCTCGCCAGCGGATTGAGCATGGGCGCTGCAACCTCTTTTATGATTACCGGGCCGTCTACAAAGATCACAAATCTCGGCGCGCTGAAAATTGTGTTGGGCGTAAAGCATTTTGTGCTGTATCTTGTGTTTGTGGTTGTTTTTTCATTGGGAAGCGGATTAATCGTAAATATTGTTTAAAATTGTAAAAACTGTAGAAGTCTGCTTTACATAATTTTTGGCGTTTTTTTGAATGTATTTTTTCTCTATATTCCGAAGAAATTCCTTTAGGATCTTTTCGTCAGGCAAAAAAACTGTAAATTATAATT
>DVND01000045.1 GCA_018714645.1 Candidatus Avimonoglobus intestinipullorum | reverse complement strand
ATCCGCCTCCCTATGGTTCTATTTTACCATAAAAAGCCGGTTTCGTCTACTTTGTCAACAGGTCCAAAACTTCACACGCCCAAATTATCCTTGCTGAATCAGCAGGGATTTTTTTATTGCCTTTTAATGAGTATGTTTGCAAATTATTCTCGTTATAAGGAAAATTATAAGGAAACGCTAAAAACACAGGTCAAAAAGCACTTTGAAACATTGCTGATATAGCAGCTCATTTTTCAATTTTCCTTATAATTTCCTTATAATTATTTTTTGAAATTTTCGAGGTGGAAAGAAAAGTAAAAACCCTGTAACCATTGAGATTACAGGGTTTGCTGGTTGCGGAGGCAGGATTTGAACCTGCGACCTTCGGGTTATGAGCCCGACGAGCTACCGGACTGCTCCACTCCGCGATATATAAAATATTAAGTTGTTTACAAACGGTGGAGCTTTTTCTTATGAGCCCGACGAGCTATCGGACTGCTCCACTCCGCGATATCAAATTTTTAGCGCTCTATTATTATAGCACACAACATAAGCAGAGTCAATATATAACACAAAAAAATTGTAAACTTATTTTTTATTTCTTGTTGACAATTCTTGATTCACATGATACAATTGCCACATCCAAAAGGAAAAGGGGATGTTATCATGCGCTTCAAAACAAAAGACATGATTCAGTGTGCCGTTTTTGCTGCAATTTTATGCGTTTTTTCTATTATCGCCATCCCGGCCGGCGCCATTCCCTTCACTCTGGGCGTTTTGGGAATCCTCCTATGCGCAATTATTCTTGGATGCAAAAAAAGCGTGATTTCCGTCCTGGTTTTTATCCTGCTCGGCGCGGTGGGGCTTCCCGTATTCAGCGGGTTTAAAGGCGGTTTCCAGGTGCTGGCCGGCCCCACCGGCGGGTATATCACCGGTTACATCGTTACCGCACTGCTTGTGGGCTTCTGCGCCGACCATATTCCCGGTAACACCATAAAATCTACAATCCTGCTATTTTTAAGCTGTGCTGCCGGCGTGATCCTCTGTTATCTCTTCGGCACCATCCAGTACATGTTCACAGCGGATAAAACACTGCTGCAAGGGCTGGCGCTGTGTGTCTTTCCTTTTATCCCCTTCGACCTTTTAAAATGCGTGCTTGCATGTGCAATCGGCATCCCCGTAAGAAAACGGCTGGCGTCCTCATGACGTCAGCCGTTTAAGTATTGGTTTGCTTCTTTTAAAATCCGGTTGTCATAACTGAGCAGCTTCAGCGCCTCGCTATAGCCGCACCATTTATAATCCGCCACCTCCGCAGCCTGCAGCGCCACCATATCCGTTACGGCGCGTGCCAGGAAATACACCACGTCCTTTACCACCTCAGGCTTCGGCATATAAGTGGTGACCTGCCGGAATCCCTCCATAAACTCCACTTCCAGCCCTGTTTCCTCAAAAATTTCCCGTACGGCCGTCTCGTGCTCTGTTTCATCCCCTTCTACATGCCCCTTCGGGAAACCCCAGTGCCCCGCAGCAGCCCCTTTACGGTTCAGGATCAACAGGTATTCGGGATTGTCACGTTCGCCGCGGAACACCACCGCTCCGCAGGATTTTTCAACTGTCATTCCGCTCCCTCTTTCAATTGCATTTTTGTAATTTTATTGCCCTTTACCAGATATGCATTCCGCGCCAGGCGCATCATCGGCAAATCATTTTTGGAATCCGTGTAAAAATTGTCCACAACCGCATCCGGGTACGACTGCCGGAACAGCGCCACCTTATTTCGATGATAGCATATAAAATTAATTTTACCCGTCTCTGTATCAATCGATGATGCAATACAGTTTTTTATTCCAATGCGCCGGCAAATTTCATCCAGGAGAAAATCGCAGGAGGCTGATAAGACAAGGTCATCCTCCCGCTGCAGGTTTTTATAAAAAGGCTTGATCTTCCGTTCATGCGTATCCCAAAATTCCCGGACGCCCGCCCGCAGCTCCCCCGCTTCCCGCAAAAAGCGGCACGCGTATTTTTCCGCGCGGACGGTCAATTCCTCCAGGCTGACAACACAAAGCTTATACTTGACCCATGTAGAAACCACCACCGGCAGCAGCTTCGCCAGCGCCGGCTTCTTTTTCAGACAGAAAAAGAAAAAATCAATCACACTCTCCCCATCATAAATTGTATTGTCAAAGTCATACACATTCACGCCATATCACAATCCCTTTTAGCGGTCTTCCATTTTTGTATAGGGTATGCGCTCTACCACACTCTTATACGCCGGCCGGATAATTTTTCCGGCATGCACCAGCTCTTCAATCCGGTGCGCGCTCCAGCCCGCAATCCTGGCAATGGCGAAAATGGGCGTGAACAATTCCGTCGGCAACCCCAGCATATTATAAGCAAAGCCGCTGTAAAAATCCACGTTGGCGCTGACGCCCTTGTAAATTTTCCGCTCTTTTGCTATCACTTTCTGGGCAATCCGCTCCACACTTGTATAGAGTGCATATTCATCTGCTCTCCCCTTTTCGGCTGCCAGCTTCTCCACAAAGGATTTAAACATCACCGCGCGCGGGTCGGAAACAGAATACACCGCGTGCCCCATGCCATAGATCAACCCCGCATGATCAAACGCTTCCTTATGCAAAAGTGCTTCCAGATAGCGCTCGATCTGGGCGTCATCCTTCCAGTCCTTCACATGCTCCTTCAAATCCTCAAACATGCGCACCACTTTAATGTTGGCGCCGCCGTGCTTCGGCCCTTTCAGGGAGCCCAGCGCCGCCGCAATGGCGGAATAGGTATCCGTCCCGGAGGAGGTGACAACCCGCGTTGTAAACGAGGAGTTATTGCCGCCGCCATGCTCCGCATGCAGCACCAGCGCCATATCCAGCACCCGCGCCTCCAGGTCGGTGTACCGGCTGTCCTGGCGCAGCAGGTGCAGGATGTTTTCCGCCGTCGACAGCTGCTCCGCAGGCGCGTGGATAAACAAGCTCTGCCCGTCGTGGTAATGCTTATAGGTCTGATACCCATAGACCGACAGCACCGGGAACAGCGCAATCAGCGACAGGCACTGGCTGATTACGTTTTCCAGCGACAGGTCATTGGGCTTGCTGTCATAGGAATACAGCGTCAGCACACTGCGCGCCAGGGTATTCATCATATCGTCGCTGGGCGCCTTCATGATAATATCCCGCACAAAATTCGTGGGAAGCTCCCGGTATTCTGCCAACAGCTCATTGAATTCCTTTAATTCTTCGCTGTTCGGCAGCTGCCCGCAAAGCAGCAGATACACCACCTCTTCAAACCCAAACCGTTTATCCTTTAAAAACCCGTGGATGATGTCCTCCACATTGATCCCCCGGTAAAACAGCTTCCCCTCGCAGGGCACCGTCTCCCCATTCACAACCTCGGTGGAACACACCTCCGATATGGAAGTGAGCCCCGCCACTACGCCTTTCCCATTGATATCCCGCAGGCCGCGCTTCACGTCATACTTGGTGTACAGCGCCGGGTCGATGTTGCCGCACCGCTTACTGTATTCTGCAATTTGATGTACTTGATTTGCCATTGTATACCTCCTTTTTCATGGGAATTGTCCAAAAGCGTTCCGAAAATCCCCGCCGACTTTGTGTATATATAATATTATTATACCTCATTTTAGAACATCCTGCAACAGGCAGACTGTGAACAAATTGAAAATATTCTTTTACAATTATATGAAAAAGGGCTGTAACCCTACAGCCCTTTATGTATAACGGAATGGCGCGCTTTCGCTCAAAACCGTTTTATTATCGCTGACCTGCTCCACAATGATACTGCCTTTTACTTCTTTAGGCTGCGCCTCGATCCGCAAGAGCGACGGCGACAGATACTCCGTATCCTCCCATTGCCGGGTTCCGGATTTTACAACGCTCCAGGGCGTGAACCCAGTGCCGTGGATATAGACGTACGCTGTGTCATTCGTAACGGCTGAGATTGAAAGTTCCTCCAGCCCCATTTTTAAATCAGTGGCCTTGGGCGCCTTCCGGCCGATATAACTGTATTTCCCGCCAAACAGCATGTCATACTGCAGCGCCTTTAGGTTTTGCTTGTACTCCTGCGTCCCGGCCTGCTGCTGGTGCAGCTTCGTCAAAATGCCGTTATTCATCCCCAGCCGGCCCATGACCTCCGCCGTCAGCTGGAACGCATCTACATCCTTGTCCTCCTTCGGCAAGCCAAAATTCGACCAGATCACATATTCCGCCTGGTACAGATCGCCGGTTTCCAGCTCGGACTCCTCTAAATCCAGGCAGGGCAGATGGTCGCCGTAAAAAACCAGCACCGTCGGCTCCGGCGCATCTGCAAGCCGCTGCACCAATTCGCCGACAAATGCATCGACCTCCCGGACCTCGTTCACATAATAGGTGAGGCTGTTCTCCATCTTCTGGCTTTCCGCACCCTGCACCCGGATCGGCGGATCTTCATAAACCGGCCCTTCCGGGTATTTCCCATGGAGCTGCACCGAAACCGCATAGACAAAGTCCCGCCCCGGCGTCGACTGCAGCGCCTTTTCGATTTCACCCGCCAAAACCTTGTCCTTGATCCAGCCCAGCGGGTTGCGTTCAATGTCGCGCATATATTCGCTGGAGGTGAATGTGTCAAACCCGAGGTTGGCGTATACCTTGTTCCTGTCATAAAACGTGCCCGTATTATTATGCAGCGCATGTGCCGTATAGCCCAGTTCCTTTAAATCAAAGCTCACGCTTTCACAGGGCTGGTCCGAAATCGCCGTCTTGTAAGGATACTCGCCGATGCCGAAAAATTCCAGGCTCATGCCGCTTAAAACTTCAAATTCGGTGTTCGCCGTCCCGCCGCCTACCACCGGAACCCTTAAAAACCCCGTAGAGCATTGCTCCTTCAATTGCCGGAACACGGGGACGGGATCCTCAGAATAAGTGACGCCCTTAATGTATGCGGGGTCAAAAAACGACTCCAGCTGCACCAGCACGATATTCGGCTGCTCCTGCGGCTGGTTATTGGATGCCACATTGAGCCCCTCTAAAATATTGAACACCTCCTGCCGGTTATATTCCTCCGGCTGTTCGATGCCCGTATTGAAAATACTGTATGTAAAGCAGCATGCAAACCCATAGTTCGCGTATGTGTCCGTGATGCTCTCATATTTAGAGGTCATGTCCTCCGCCTTGATCACCGTGTTCACAGGCATCAGCACAAAACCGGCAGTCAAAATCAGCGCCGGCACAACTTTCTTATACTGCGGGCGGCTCCGCGGCGCTTTGACGAACATCACGACAACCCCCGCCGCAACACACAACACGGCAACCCCAATCAACACCATCTGGAGCGGCGTCAGATAAATGCCAATGATACTGTAAGCCGACTGGAGCACTTTAAAGTCGATGGCCGACAGCGGCGTGCTCCTAAACTTCATCAGCACGCTGTTCGCCACTCCAAGCCCGATCCACACAGAAGATATGGTCAGCAGCAACGGCCGCCGGAAGCTGAAAAACAACGCCACCGACAGCGTCAGCATAATAATCAGCGCATTATAAATGAATATCACCGGATGGACAAATAAAAAACGGAGTCCTAAAAAAACCGACCGGCTCCCCAGCATTTCCAAAAGCAGGTTCAGCAGCAGCGCCAGCACCATACACATCACAACCGGCCTTCTCGTAAGAACCCCCCGGATGCTTTTCCCACTCCTCCGTTGG
>DVND01000044.1 GCA_018714645.1 Candidatus Avimonoglobus intestinipullorum | reverse complement strand
ATAGGCGTCCTCGGACGCCGGGCGCTGCGCCGCCAGGCCGAAATGCCCCATGGCGGTCTCCGAGCTATTGCCGACGACCGTCATGCCGGAAACAAACGCACAGGATTGGATATGCTCGATGGTGTGTTCCTGCCCGCCATACTTCGACGCACCCACCGCCACCGCCGCCATGGGCTTCCCGAGCCACTCCTTATTCCCGCGTACCGCGCGCGTTTTATCAAAAAACGCCTTTAGCTGCGCGGTCATGGAACCGAAGTATACCGGCGACCCAATGAGCACAAAATCCGCCCGTTTTACCTTTTCGTATGCTTCTTCCAATTTTGTACCTTTATAGCATACCCTGGAGCAGGGCGTAGAGCAATTAACGCAAAACGGCGTCTTCGCATCGGCCACCGCTTCATGGACAGAAATCAACTCCGTTTCCGCGCCCTTCTCTGCACAGTGCTTTAAGACCGCATTCAGCAAAAACGCGGTATTTCCTCCGTTGTTATGGCTTCCATTCAACGCGACAATATACATCGAACCAACTCCTTTATGCATTTAACTCCAACGTTCCAATGATGGAGCGCAGTTCCTCTATGCGGTGTTTCTGCATGTACTGACCAATCTCCTCTTTCACTTTCAGGATCAAATCCGGATGTAAAAACAGCCCCGTCCCCAGCGCCACCAGGCGCGCCCCGGCCAGCATGAATTCGATTGCGTCCGCGCCGGACATACAGCCGCCCATACCGATAATCGGGAGCGCTGTGACGGAATGCACCTCATGCACCATGCGCACCGCCACCGGCATTACCGCAGGCCCTGAAAGGCCGCCTGTGTTGTTTGCCAGGATGGGTTTACGGGTATCAATGTCAATTTTCATGCCCAGCAGGGTATTGATCAGCGAAAGCGCGTCCGCACCTCCCGCTTCCGCCGCCAGCGCGATATCCTTGATGGACGTCACATTGGGCGACAGCTTCACGATCAACGGTTTTTTGCAGTGCTTTTTCACCTGCGCCGTCAGCTCCTGCACCACCTTCGCATCCGTGCCGAACGCCAGCCCCCCATGCTTTACATTGGGGCAGGAGATATTCATTTCAATCATCGCCACATCGGTATCGGACAGGATTTCCGCCATCTCACAGTATTCCTCAACCGTATTGCCCGACATATTCGCAATCACATGGGCGCCGCAGTCTTTCAAGCCCGGCATGATATGGGCCGCGAAATACTCCACACCCGGATTTTGCAGGCCGACGCTGTTGAGGATTCCGGCGGGGGTTTCCGCGATACGCGGCGCAGGATTCCCCGCCCGTTCATGGCGGGTCAGCCCCTTTGCTGTAAAGCCGCCGTATTCCGACAGCGGCGCATAATCATTATATTCCTCGCCGAACCCAAATGTGCCTGACGCCGTGATGATCGGGTTTTTAAATTCAATTCCGCAAAAATTGATTTTTGTATCCATTTCCGTCTCCTTTGCTCAAAAAACAACCTCTTCCGCCCAGAACACCGGCCCGTTTTTGCAGACCCGCGCCATTTTTTCCGTCCCCGGCCTGGTAGTTTCACAGGTGCATACCAAACATGCCCCAATACCGCAGCCCATCCGCTGCTCCATGGAAAGCTGGCATTTGATCCCGGCCTCCGCCGCGATCCCCTGCACCGCTTTCAGCATTGGAACCGGGCCGCAGGCGTAAATGATATCACAGGGCTTTTGGGAAAGATGCTGTTTTAATAGTTCCGCCGCATAGCCGTGATAGCCATGGGAACCGTCGTCCGTCGCCAGCTGCAAATCGGAAATTTTTTCAAACTCCTCCTCCATCACAACCCGGTCCCTGCTCCGGAACCCCAGAAACACCGCCGGGTTCCGCACCTGCTTCGCCAGCATATACAGCGGGAACACCCCGATCCCCCCGCCGATGATCGCCGCATTTTTGTATTCGTCCGAAATTGTGAATCCATTTCCCAGCGGTCCCATGATGTTGATGGCATCCCCAAGCTCTTTTTTTGCCAGTTCCTCGGTACCTTTCCCCTTTATCTCGAAGATAAACCGCACCCGTCCGTTGCCTGCATCGCAAATGCTGATGGGGCGGCGCAGGAATACCGCATCCGAGCAGGTGATATGCAAAAACTGCCCCGGCTTTGCCTCTTTTGCAATTTCCTCGGAAATGACCGTGAAATCAAAAATTCCCCGGGCAATCTCCTTTTTTATTTCCAACACACAATTATATGCTTTTTTCATCATTCTATAAACCCTTTCACTTATAAAATGCTGTTCAATTCTTCTTTCATGCGGATTGCTTCCGCCCGCGCCGCTTCCGCAAACGCCTCTTCCTTCCAGTCCCCCTTTTTATAGGCGCACATGATCCCCCGGGAGGAATTTACAATCGCACCCAGGCCATCGTCGTTAAAGCTGTTTTTCACGTCCTGCGCATTCCCCCCCTGGGCGCCGTAGCCCGGCACCAGGAAATACGCTTTCGGCATCAGCTTGCGGAGCGTTTTCGCCTGTTCGGGATACGTCGCCCCGACAACTGCACCCACGCTGGAATACCCGCTTTCGCCCATGCATTCCGCGCCCCATTTGCAGACCAGTTCCGCCACCTTTTCATAGATGCGCGCATCGCCCAGCAGCAAATCCTGCAATTCGCCCGATGAAGGGTTTGAGGTTTTCACAAGGGTAAACATGCTTTTCCCATAGGTTTTGCAGTCCTGCACAAACGGCAGGATGCCGTCCGTCCCCAGATAGGGGTTCACGGTCACGCTGTCCACAGGGCACGCCTCTACCTGCTCCCCATCAATATCCACCTTGCCCAAATAGGCCGCAGAATACGCCTGGGCGGTGGAACCGATGTCATTGCGCTTTACGTCGAGTATGACGTATAGCCCTTTTTCCTTCGCATACCGAATGGTGCGGTGGAGCACCTCTTCCCCCGGCAGCCCATACAGTTCATAAAACGCCGACTGCGGCTTCACAGCCGGCACCACATCATAAAGCGCGTCAATAAGGCCTTTATTGAATTCCCAGACCGCCTCCGCCGCGCCTTTTAAGGTTTTCCCGTATTCCCGGTATGCCCGCTCCCGCATATATGCCGGCACATAGGAAATCTGCGGGTCCAGCCCCGCCACCGATGGGTTTTGTTTCTCTTTGATCTTTTGAATCAACTGGTCAACTGACATTCATACCGCTCCAATCC
>DVND01000043.1 GCA_018714645.1 Candidatus Avimonoglobus intestinipullorum | reverse complement strand
AAGATGTTAAAATATTTTTAGAAATAATAAAAATTTATAATTGCAATACCCGGAAAAGGTTGTTATAATAAAGATATTTTAAGAACGATGGAAAGGATGGGATTTTATGCAATTGAATGCACGGCAGGTACATTTGGATTTTCACACCAGTGAAAAAATTGAAAACATTGGAAAGAATTTTTCAAAAGAGCAGTTTCAGGCGGCGCTGAAGGCCGGCCATGTCAATTCCATTACGGTTTTTTCAAAATGCCATCACGGCTGGGCATACCATCCCTCCAAGGCCAATGAGACGCATCCCCATCTCGGCTTTGACTTGTTGGGGGCGCAGATTGAAGCTGCGCACGAAATCGGCGTGAAAACGCCGGTCTATCTGTCAGCGGGACTGGATGAAAAAATGGCGCGCCGCCATCCGGAATGGCTGCTGCGTAACAAAGACGAGACCAATACCTGGACAAGTGATTTTTCAAAGCCCGGTTATCATTTGATGTGCATGAATTCCCCTTATCTGGATTATTTTCTGGAACAACTCCGGGAGGTGGTGCAAAATTACGATGCAGATGGGATATTCCTGGACATCGTGGGCGTGCATCCCTGCTATTGCCAGCATTGCATTAAAAGCCTGCTGGAGGAGGGGAAGGACCCATACGATGAAAAAAACATAGCGGACTTGGCGGAACGGGTGTACGCGCATTATGCAAAACGGGTGCGCGAGGTGATTGACAGCGTCAAACCGGGGCTGCCTGTGTTCCACAATGCGGGGCATATCACCCGCGGCCGCCGGGATTTTGCACAGTTTAACACCCATTTGGAGCTGGAAAGCCTCCCGACAGGCGGCTGGGGCTATGACCATTTCCCGCTGTCCGCCGCATATGTGCGTACGCTGGGGATGGAGTTCCTTGGTATGACGGGCAAGTTCCACATGTCTTGGGGCGAGTTCGGTGGGTTCAAGCATCCAAATGCGCTGCGGTATGAGGTGGCGCTGTCCGCCGCAAACGGTGCGAAATGCTCCATCGGCGACCAGATGCACCCCTCCGGCGAGATGGATATGGCTACATATAAGCTCATTGGCAGCGCCTATAAAGAATTGGAAGCCCTGGAAGAGTGGGTGTACCCTGCAAAACATGTGGCGGATATCGGTGTTGTATCCGTACAGGCGGCCTGTGCGGATGAGGGAATGGACCGCACGGGGGTGCAGGATACCGGCGCGGTACGGATGCTGTTGGAGGGGAATTATTTATTCAATGTCATTGATCTGGAAGAGGATTTTGAAAATTATAAGGTGTTGATCCTGCCGGATTGTATTACAATTGATGCACCGCTGGGCCAAAAGCTGCGGGCGTTTATCGAAAACGGGGGCAAGGTGCTGGCGACGGGCCGTTCAGGCTTAAAGCAGGATTTATCGGGATTTGCGCTGGATTTCGGCGTGGCGTATAAGGGGCCGTCCCCGTATAAACCGGAATATTTCCGCCCCGGATTTGAATTGGCAGAGTGGGATAATACGGCGTTTGTCATGTATGAACAGGGACAGACGTTTGAGGTCACCACGGGGGATGTGCTCGGTGTGCGGGAATATCCGTATTTCAATAGAAGCACATTTAGCTTCTGCTCCCACCGGCAAACGCCGTCGGCGGGGAAAGGCAGCGGCCCGGCGATGGTGCGCGGAAAAGATGGGATTTATATCGCATGGGAGCTGTTTTCGGATTATGCGCAGAAGGGGAGCCTCATCGATAAGCGGATGGTGCAGTACGCGCTGGACGCGCTGCTGGAGGGACAGAAAACCGTGCAGACAACGCTGCCGGCACAGGGTGTCCTGACGCTGACGGAACAGGAAAACCGCAATGTGCTGCATCTGCTGTATGCGTCGCCCGTGAAGCGCGGCGAGGTGGAAGTGATTGAGGACATTGTCCCGCTGTACGGCGTGGAAGCGGCGGTGCGTGTAAACCGGGCGGCAAAGCGGGTCTACATTGCGCCGGACAGGGCAGAATTGCCGTTTGACCAGGAAAATGGCGTTGTACGCTTTGAAGTCCCGGTGGTCAGGGGCCATCAGGCGGTTGTTATAGAATATTGAAAAGAGGAAGACGTATGATTCATAAAAGTGTGATAGAGAAATTTGAAACCATCCGCCATGAGACGGATCTGTGCGTGGTGGGCGGCGGTATTGCGGGGATGCTGACGGCGCTGTCCGCGGCGCGGCACGGGGCGCGGGTTGTGCTGATGCAGGACCGGCCGGTGCTGGGGGGCAATGCCTCCAGCGAGGTGCGGATGTGGATCCGCGGCGCCCATGGGGACAATATGCGGGAAACGGGAATCCTGGAGGAATTGGCGCTGGAGAATATCTACCGGAACCCCACGCTGAATTATTCCATCTGGGACAGCGTGCTGTATGGCATCATTCAGTATCAGGATAATATCGAGCTGATTTTAAACTGCTCCTGCAACGCTGCGGAAATGGACGGCGCAATGATAAAGTCCATAAAAGGCTGGCAGACCACGACGCAGAAATGGCATGAGGTGCGGGCGACGCTGTTTGCGGATTGCTCCGGTGACAGTGTTTTAGCGCCGCTCACAGGCGCGGAATGGCGGATGGGGCGCGAGGCCCGCAGCGAATTTGGCGAGGATATTGCCCCGGAGCAAAGCGATAATTGCACCATGGGCATGAGCTGCCTGATACAGGCGCGGGAGACGGGGCGGAAGGTCACCTACATCCCGCCGAAATGGGCGAAAAACTATGATGAGGACGATTTCCCCTTCCGCCTGGATTTGCGTACAAGGGATGCATGGACAACCGGGAATTTCTGGTGGATGGAGCTGGGCGGCGTGAACGATTCCATCGGCGATACGGAACAGCTGCGTGACCGCCTGCTGGAAATTGCCTTTGGCGTGTGGGATTTCATCAAAAACAGTGGTGCATGCGATGCGGATAACTGGGAGCTGGACTGGGTCGGATTCCTGCCGGGGAAACGGGAGAGCCGCCGCTATGTGGGCGACTACATCATGACCCAGGAGGACGTGCGGGCCGGCGGCCGTTTTGACGATTTGATTGCCTACGGCGGCTGGACCATGGACGACCATCATCCCGAGGGCTTTGATACGCGGGAACAACCGACCATTTATCACCCTGCGCCGTCGCCGTTTGGGATCCCATATCGATGCATCTATTCTAAAAATATTGATAACCTGTTGTTTGCGGGGCGGAATATCAGCGTGAGCCACACGGCGTTTTCCGCGACGCGTGTGATGGCGACCTGCGGCCTGGTGGGGCAGGCGGCGGGGTGCGCTGCGGCCATTGCCATCCGGGACCGGATTTTGCCGCGGGACGTGTACCATACCAATATAGAAGAATTGAAGCAAATGCTGATGGACGACGACTGCTACCTGCCGTACAACAAAAGGAGCATCCCGGAATTGACGCAGAGGGCGGAGCTCACAGCGGATGGGGAGCCGGCGCCTGTTTTGATAAACGGCGTCGACCGGCCGGTGGGCGATACGCAAAATTGCTGGGAGGGAGCATGCGGCGCTGAAATTATTGTTGATTTGAAACGGGAAGCGCCGGTGCACAGCGTCCGCATCGTATTTGACAGCGAATTAAACCGGGAATCCTGGAGGGAATTGAATCATGAAATCAAGCTGTATCCCCAGCATTGCAATGTGTTTGCCGATGAAAAGGACGTCTATGTCCCGCAGGCGCTGGTGCGGGAATTCCGTATCGAAGGCGCGCGGGACGGGGAATGGGTAGAGCTGTATCGGGAATGCAATAACTACCAGCGGCTTGTCAGAATCCCGGTTGAAGGGACGTATTCTAAAATAAAATTCGTGCCGGAGAAAACCTGGGGTGCGGAAACCGTAAAACTGTTTGCGCTGGAAGTGCAATAAAAAAGGCAGCTGATTTTCAGCTGCCTTTTTTATGATTCAGCGCCGCCCATAATTTGCCCCAGGATGATTTTGCTGCCTTCGCAGGAAGCGATATAATCGAAGGTGGCCTGCGATATGTCCGCGGTCAGCAAGGGGCTTTCGATCAACAGCCGCCCAAAGTCGCCGCTGACGGACAATTCTCCGCCGATGCGGAGCAGCAGCGTCTGCGCCGTCACGTTGTTGATTTCCACACCGTTGAGACCTGCGCCCTCGCCCACATAGATGTCATATGCGGTGTTGACATTGTCCAGCACAACTCCCGGCGTGCGGATCATCACGTTGCCCTCCGGGAATTCCGTGTACGTACCGGGCTCGTTGACATAGGTTTTTACCAGGTTGTCCATCAGCACCGCAAATTCGGAGCGGGTGATGTATTCCGTGGGCGTCAGTTCCCCGTTGATACCGTCCCAGTAACCGTTTTTCACGATGGATGCGGCGTATACTTTCGCCCAGTCTGCAATTTCGTCCTTATCGGAAAAATCCTTTAAGATCTCGTCCAAATCTTCCATCACATAGGTGTTTGAGGCTTCGTCATAAACTTCCGGCTCGGGCAGGAAAAATGTGTTGAACACAACGGAAAAGCACTCCTGGAAGGTGATGAAATCGTCGGGCTTGAGCAGGTTGCCGTCCCCCTGGAACGCGCCCATGGCCACCGCTTTTGAAAATTCATCATAGTACCACATGTCCGCGCTGACGTCCGTATAGCGGGAAATGTCGGCTGTTTCCGTCGCGCCGAAAGCGCGGACAATGATTGCCGCCATCTGCGCCCTGGTGATATTGTCATCCGGCATGATCCGGTCCCCGTCGCCGCTCAAAAGGCCGTTTTCCACCGCGTTCTGCAGGGCGGAGGTGGTCCAGTTATCCGGCATGTCCACAAACTCCTGGGCAAGCGCCGCCGCAGAAACGGAAAAAGCGAGCGCCCCTGCAGCCAGGAGAGAGATTGTTTTCTTAAAAAACTGATGCATGGTATGTAGCTCCTTTCTTGTTTTCATAATTATAACACAAAAAAATCAGAAAGTCTATGATAAGTTTATTACAATTTTACAAAACCCGCATTATTTTTGTTGTAACTGTTCGTGGGCTATGGTATAATAGATGCATAGACTTGAATATGCGGAAAGGATCGAGTGGCATGAAAATTAAGGAAGGCTATATATTGCGGCAGGTGGCCGGCAACAACATCGTGATTGCGGTGGGGGATGCGGCCGTGGATTTTAACGGGCTGATCACCATTAACAGCGCGGGGGCGTTTTTGTGGAACCGGCTGACGGAAGGCGCCACGGAGGAGGAACTGCTGGACGCGATGCTGGCGGAGTACGACGTGGACCGCGATACGGCGAAGAAGGATATTGATGAATTTTTGGAAAAACTGCAAAAAGCGGATTTGATTGTATATGATGCATGAACATTCAAAGGAAAAGCTGCGGGTGAGCCTGGCGGAACTGCTGCCCGTGCTGGAGGAACAGCTGGCGGCGGGGAAAGAGGTGTGCTTTGGCCCCAAGGGGACAAGCATGCTGCCGATGCTGCGCCAGGGGATCGATTCCGTTGTGCTGCAAAAGCCGCCGGCCCGCCTGAAAAAATACGATTTGCCCCTCTACCGCCGGAAGGACGGCAGTTTTGTGCTGCACAGGGTTGTGGGTGTCAATGGAAATGAATATACCACCTGCGGGGACAATCAATCGGTGCGGGAATACCATGTCCGCCACAGCCAGGTGATCGGCGTGGTGACGGGGTATTACAGAGGCGAGGAATACATCTCCTGCGACAGTGCAAAATATAAGCTCTATTGCCGCCGGCGGGTGCGCCGCCAATATTGGGTCGGAAAACTCAGGATGCTGAAACAGGCCGTCAAAAGGTTTCTGAAAAAGATGGAAAAAAAGGGAGAACAGGAATGAAGTATCAGGGCGCGGTGTTTTTTGATTATGACGGGACGCTGGCAGATGAGAAGGCGGGCATATTCGCCCCAACGCCGCAGTCCTGCGCGGCGCTCGCGGCGCTTTCGGCCAACGGGTACCTGGCTGTGCTTGCCACGGGGCGGGCAAAGTGTTATGTGCCGCGGACGGATGCGGTATTTGACGGGTATGTGACAACCAATGGGGCCTATGCGGAAATCCATGGGCAAAAAATATATGAGGAATTCCTTGATAAAGAGGATTTACGGCAATTCATGCAGGCCATGGATGCGCTGGGGCTGTATTATTCGCTGGAGGATCAGGACGCCTGCTATGCAAAAGACAGGGATCAGAAGGAATTCCGGCAGATGCTGGACAATTTCAAGATCCCGCTGGAGATTTTCCACCCCCTGTCTGAGATGCGGGAACTGAATGCCAGCAAGCTGCTGATGGCGTATCAGGAGGAGTGGCAGTTTGAGCAGCTGGCGGAGCAGTTCCGGGATAAATTCGGCATCTATAAGCACCGGTTTAATAAATCTGCGGACGTCAACGCTGCCGGTATGACGAAGGCGGTGGGCGCCCGGGCGATTATCCGTCATTTTGGCATCCCGCGCGAAAACACCTATGCCATCGGCGACGGCGCCAACGACTATGATATTTTAAAGCTGGTCGGGCATGGGATTGCCATGGAAAAGCATGCCGCGTGCCTGGACGGGGTTGCGGAGCTGGTGACGGCGGGCGTTGCGGAGGAAGGCATTTACCGGGCGCTGAAAGCTTATAAATTGATATAAAAAAACACCTGCAAAAATGCAGGTGTTTTTGTATTTTAGCTTCCTGAAACGGTGCCGCCGAGAATAATCCCTAAAGCACCCAGGAGATTATCAAGATCCAGCGCAGTGGACGGCAGTTCAATATCTTCTACCGTTGCCTCTGTGTCCAAGGAAGAGGAACCGGAGAACGTCATGGAAAAATCCTCATTTTCAGAATTGTTTATCGTCAAGGTCATTTCAAACGCGGCGCTTGTGCCGATGCCGTTTTCCACAGTTTTATTTACCTGGAGGTCAAAATCCATCTGGGGGAGGTCCTCCGGCGCAACCTGCCCGTCCAGGGAGGCCGCCATGAGTTCGTTGAATCCGGCAGAATCCATGGTCATCTGGAGGTCGTAGGAGTTTTCACCCGTCTCTGTGATTGTTGTATACGTATCGCTGAACATCAATTCAAAGGTGTTGAAGATGGTGTCCATTGTCTGCGCATAGAAGACGCTGTCCACGCCGCCGGTCTGGGCCGCGGCGGTGGCTTCCAGGAGCTGGCCCATCATCTGGTTTGTGAAGTTGCCGGTATATGCGGATTCCACAATGCCAACCAGTTCCTCGTCAAGCCCGAACATCGCATACAAATCGGCAAGCGTTGTCTTCATCCATGTTTCAGCGGTGCAGAGCTGGGAAGCGGTCTGAAGCTCTTCCACATCCGGCAGCAGTTCTGCCAGTTTTTCAACCAGATTGGTCCTGATATAAACTTCTTCATCAGAAGCGATGCAATCCAGCGTGATATCCGTCAATGTTGAAAGGTCAACGCCTGCCAGTGCGTCTCCCAGCATATCTTCCAGCCCGCTCATGTCAAGGCCGATGTTGACGCTGGAAGATTCGACGCCGCCCTTTAATGCGGAATCGCCGGAGATGTCCACGGCCATGTTCATGGTCTTCGGCGTACCGTCCTCTTCATAGCCCAGATCAAATGTGAAGCCAAATTCCATTGTGGAGGTGTAGCTTTCCGGATATGCAGCCTGTATCTCCATGAGTTTTGTGAAATTCGGCGTGGACGCTGTCAAATCCTCTATGTATTTCTCCGTGTCGACAATGACAACGGTCCGGTAATCATTGTCCCAGCCGACGCTCATCCCCAGCGCCTCCGACATGGAACGGAGCGGGATCAGCGTATAATCGTTGGAAAGCACAATGGAGCCTTCGATTTGTGCCGTCGATGTTTCGCCGGCGTCGTCAATTGCGATGGTATCGCCGTTCAGGTTAAAGCTGATGGTACGGTCGCCGCGGACTGCGGAAACATCCCTCGTTTCGTGGTCGTATTCCACCGTTGCGCCCATGGTTTCCAAAACGCTGCGGAACGGGACCAGCACGCGGTCGTCAACGATCTGCGGGGAAACCGGCGTTTCCACGGCAGTGTTGTTATAGAGGATTTGCGGAGCAGCCGCGTCCCCTTCTGCCGCAAAGGCCGGCAGGGCGCCAAAGGCCAGTGCGGCGCTCAATACGCCTGATAAAAATTTTTTCATAATACCCACCTGTCTTTCTTTTATGATGCCACTATCATACCATATATTTTTGAAAAATACAATCACTATATTTACCAAAGTGTAAACATTGTGTGAATAATTTTTTAAAAAATTCGAAAGAACGGGTTGACAACCGGCAGGCTTTTGCGTATAATACATACATAGAATAGATGAGTTGAGAAGAGTGAATTGGATATAACGGTTCTTTGTTTGCCTTTTGGACGCATCTGTTCGGAAGGTTTTTTATTTTATTGAGACGAGAAAGGAAGAGATGAGCAATGAAAAAGAAGATTGTATTGGTGGCCGCGGCAATCCTGGGAACGGCGGTGCTGGGTGGATGTACGGCCCAGCAGGGCGGGCAGGATACCGCCGGCGGCGAGAAGGTTTATAAAATCGGCGTGACCCAGTATGCCGACCATCCGTCGCTGGATAATTGCCGGGAGGGCTTTATCCAGGGGCTGAAGGAAAACGGGTTTGAAGAAGGCAAGAACATTGAAATTGAAGTGCAGAACGCGCAGAACGACGCGGCGATGAATACGCAGATCGCCCAGACTTTTGCGGGTTCCAAGGATCTGGTCTGCGGCATTGCGACGCCGTCGGCCCAGGCGCTGTATGCGGCGTGCTATGAAAAGGGGATCCCGGTGATCTTCAACGCGATTTCCGATCCTGTGGAAGCGAAGCTGGCTGTTTCAGAGACGGAAGCGATGCAGGGGGTTTCGGGAATCAGCGACCAGCTCCCGGTGGAAGACCAGCTGCAGCTTATCCGGGATATCCTGCCGGAGGCCAAAAAAATCGGCATTTTGTACACCACCAGTGAGGCCAATTCCGTCAGTACGCTGGAGACCTATCGGGAGCTGGCGCCGAAATACGGTTTTGAAATTGTGGACCGGGGTATTGCCAAGCAGGCGGAGGTGACCCAGGCGGCGGATGTGCTCTTAAACGAGGTGGACTGTATTTCCAACATGACAGACAATACGGTAGTTGCGGCGCTGGCGGTGGTGCTGGATAAGGCGAATGCGAAGAACATCCCGGTGTTTGGTTCCGAGGAGGAACAGGTGAAAAACGGGTGTATCGCATCGGCGGGGCTGGATTATGTACAGCTGGGCAGGCAGGCCGGGGCGATGGCGGCGAAGGTGCTGAATGGCACGGATATTTCCACGCTGCCTTATGAGACCCTGCAGGAAACCAAGTACACCGTAAATACAACAACTGCGGAAGCGCTGGGCATCCAGATTCCGGAGGCCGTTGCGGCAAAGGCGGAGGCTGTGGAATAAATTTGATTTTGAAACAGACGTACAGGCGTCTGTTTCTTGTGTAAAGAAGGGTTTGTATGTTCGATATCTTAATCAGCGTTTTGGAACAGGGAATGATCTTCGGCATTATGGCGCTGGGGGTTTATATCAGCTATAAAATTCTGGATTTTCCAGACTTGTCTGTGGACGGGACGTTCCCGCTGGGCGCGGCGGTCACCGCGGCGCTGATTACGGCGGGCGTCAATCCGTGGCTGTGTCTGCTGGTTGCGTTTCTTGCGGGCTGCGCGGCGGGGACGGTCACCGGGCTTTTAAATGTGAAGCTGAAAATCAAGGATTTGCTTTCGGGTATTTTGATGATGACGGCGCTGTACTCCATCAATTACAGGATTGCCGGCGCGCCGAACAAATTCCTGATGGGGGAACCCACCATTTTTTCCCTGCCGGAAGGGCTGCCCCAATGGATTGTCTCATACCGGTATTTGATTTTAATCGCTGTTATTGCGCTCTTTGCAAAGTTTGCGCTGGATTGGTATTTGAATACCAAATCAGGGTTTCTGTTAAAAAGCGCGGGCGATAATGAAGGGCTTGTGGTCACACTGGCGCAGAACCCGGGCCGGATCAAAATCATCGGCCTGGCAATTGCAAACGGGCTGGTGGCGCTGGCGGGCGCGCTGAACTGCCAGCGGGTGATGCAGTTTGATATCCAGTCGGGGACGGGCACCATGGTCATGGGGCTTGCGGCGGTGATCATCGGCACGGCGGTGTTCCAAAAAGTGCGTTTTCTCAGGGTTACAACGGGCGTGATTTTGGGGATGATTATTTATAAAGCCTGCATTACGCTGGCAATCGGCTCCGGGCTGCAATCATCCGATACGAACCTGGTGGTGACGGTGCTGTTTGTGGCGGCGTTGGTACTCAACGACGTTGTCTCGAAGAAAAAGGGAAAAGGAGGCCATCGGAATGCTGCGGCTCATTGATATTACGAAGACCTTTAACGCGGGAACCATTGATGAAAAAACGCTGTTTGACGGGTTCAATTTAGAGGTGCAAAAGGGGGAATTTGTATCGGTGGTCGGCAGCAACGGCTCAGGGAAAACCACCATACTCAACATCATTTCAGGAGATGTGTTTGCAGACAGCGGCAGGGTGCTGCTGGATGGGCAGGATATGACGGGCATGAAAAATTATAAACGCGCCCGGCGGATTGCGCGGGTGTTCCAGAACCCTTCTACGGGGACTTGCCCGTCCATGACAATCCTGGAAAACATGTCCATCGCTGATAATAAAGGAAAGAGCTATAACCTGTCCCGCGGGTTGAATACGAAACGGAAACCCCAGTATCAGGAACAGCTGGAAGTGCTGGGAATGGGGCTGGAAAACCGCATGAACACGTTGGCGGGCGCGCTTTCCGGCGGGCAGCGGCAGGCGCTGGCGCTGATTATGGCAACGATGACGACGCCGGATTTGCTGCTGCTGGACGAACACACTGCGGCATTGGACCCGAAATCGGGGGATACGGTGATGGAACTGACGGAAAAAATTGTGCGGGAAAAGCAGATTACAACGCTGATGATTACACATAACCTGCGTTATGCGGTGGAGTATGGTTCCCGTGCCATCATGATGCATGAAGGGGAAATTGTCCTGGATTTGTCCGGGGAGGAGAAGAAAAATCACAGCATTGACGATTATCTGAAGCTGTTTAACACCATCAGCATC
>DVND01000042.1 GCA_018714645.1 Candidatus Avimonoglobus intestinipullorum | reverse complement strand
AATATCGGCATGTCATTCTGCGCCAACGCATAAAACAGCGCCTTTAAAAAATCTGTGTCGGCCACCCGCGCCGTCTCCAGTTCAAAATCAAGCGCACCGTCCTCATGCCGCCCCCGCAGCTCCGCCGCCGTCACATCCGGCAGGGCTCGCAGGACGGCAGCCGCCTGCTCCTCCTGCCCCAGGACGCGCAGCGCCAACCGCGCTGCCCCCTGCATTTGGGCGAGGTTCTGCGGCGTATCCTCCGCCACAATCCGCCCTTTTTTGATGATGATCACCCGCTCGCACACGGCGCTGACCTCTGAGAGGATGTGGGACGACAATATGACCGTATGCGCCTGCCCCAGTTCCCGGATCAAAGTCCTGATTTCCACAATCTGCCCCGGATCGAGGCCGACGGTCGGCTCGTCTAAAATCAGCACCTCCGGAGCCCCCAGGAGCGCCTGCGCAAGGCCGACGCGCTGCTTGTAGCCCTTGGAAAGGTTGGCGATCCGGCGTTTGTACACGTCCTCAATCCCAACTTTCCTGACAACTTCCAATATATGCGCCGCTTTATCTGCCCTTCTGATTTTTTTCAACTCATAAGCAAAACCGAGATATTCCTCCACGGTCATATCCATGTAAAGCGGCGGCTGCTCCGGCAGGTATCCAATTCTTTTTTTCGCCTCCCGCGGGTTGTCCAAAATGTCATATCCGTCTATGGTCACCGTGCCTGCGGTAGAGGACAGATAGCCGGTAATAATGTTCATTATGGTGGATTTGCCCGCGCCGTTTGCGCCGAGCAATCCCAAAATTTCCCCTTTTTGTACCGAAAAACTGACTGTGTCCAGCGCCTTTTTTTTGCCATAGGTCTTGGACAAATTTACAACTTCAATCATTTCTTGCTCCTGCTTTCAAAGTACTTGTCAATCAGCTTTTTGCGCTGCTGCACACAATGGTGGCTGGTCAAGCCGTCCGCCGGCGTGTGCTTCACATAATCCAGCATCTGTTCAATTGTGGTGGTTGCCACATGGACGCGGGTATCGCTGGATGCATAATAAATATAAAGCATTCCATCATGCTCGATCATGCCGTTGCAAAACACAACGTTAGACACATCTCCAACCCGTTCCTCCCCCTCCGGCGCCAACAGGTATCCGCCGGGCGTATAAAGCAGTTTATACGGCTCGTCTAAATCCGTCAAAAATGCATACAGCACATACCGTAGCCCCGCGGCCGTATTCCGCACCCCGTGGGCGATGTGGAGCCATCCCTCATCGGTCTTGACCGGCGTTGGGCCCTGCCCGTTTTTCACTTCCTTGATGGTGTGGTACACCTTGGGCTCAAAGGTAAATTCCTCTGTGATTTTCGCGTTCTCCATGGAGTCGGATAAGCCCCATCCGATCCCGCCTGCCTTCCCAACTTCTATAAACCCGTCCTGGGGCCTGGTATAGAACGCATATTTCCCATTTATAAATTCCGGATGCAATACAACATTACGCTGCTGCGCCGCGCCGGCGTCCAGATCGGCAAGCCGTTCCCAGCGCTCCAAATCCTTCGTCCGGGCGATACCGCATTTGGCGACAGCGGCGGACGTATCCCCCTCTGGCGCATCCGGGTCTTTCCGCTCTGTGCAGAACAGCCCATAGATATAGCCATCCTCGTGCCTGGTCAGGCGCATATCATAAATATTTGTGTCCGGCTCGTCCGTTTCCGGCATGAGGATCGGGTAATCCCGGAAGCGGAACCCGTCAATGCCGTTGCCGCTTTCCGCCACGGCGAAAAACGATTTGCGGTCTGCCCCCTCCACGCGCGCCACAAGGCAATATTTCCCATCAAAATAAATTGCGCCGGGGTTAAACACACAGCCAATCCCCATCCGTTCCATGAAATAGGGGTTCTCCGTTTCGGAAAAATCATAGCGCCAAAACAAAGGGGTGTGGGCGGCTGTGAGGACGGGATTTGCATACCTGTCAAAAATCCCGTTCCCGCCCGCTTTGACAGAGTTTTTCCGGTTTATGAGCGCCTCATGCTCCTTTGTGAGCGCTTCCACGCGCGTTTTAAATAGATCCATCTTTATGTTCCTCTTCTCCCAATTTTATAAAAGGGGGCTTTCATACCCAGCCATCAAGCACGAAAGCCCCCTTTATCAAGATATTATAAAATCAATTCCATTTTGCTTTCGCCAACAGGTGTAATTGTTCCCATGCTCCAGATAAATACCTTCACATAATCCGCATCTTTCACCGGCGTAAAGTCCGTTCTAACGCCTTCCGAAAGGGCCACAATCTGGCAATCCTGCATCTTGTTTTGTGCATCATAGGAGGCTATGAGCACCTTTGCATCCGCCGGGATATCCGCGCCCTTTTCAATAAATACGTCTCCAAGGGATGTGTTGATACTCCCTATTTTCGTTTCAGGGACTGCCGCCGCCCCGGTGAAATCAAGGTTTTTCCTGTGGAACTCCAGGTTTTGGTACATTCTCCCGCCGTCATAATAGA
Organism: Candidatus Avimonoglobus intestinipullorum; assembly: GCA_018714645.1. GTDB lineage: Bacteria > Bacillota > Clostridia > UBA1381 > UBA1381 > Avimonoglobus > Avimonoglobus intestinipullorum. The sequence continues at coordinate 7,749 of DVND01000042.1, read as the reverse complement.
CGCTGCTGTGGTCATAGCCGGGAATCACCTCATTTGTAATATTGATACCGGGGTTTTCCGACAGCAACTCAAACATCTGCTGGTTGGAAATCAATGCAACAGGGTCAACCTCGCCCCAGCGCATAATGATATTTAACCCATATTCCTCAATCCAGTCCTTATTCTTCTCATAAACTGCATAAATTCCTTCCTGCGCATAATACTGCTCCGCCGCTTCCGCGTCCACATCGCGCCCGAATACCGTCTTGTCAGCGCCCCAGTTCATGCTGATAAAATCCTGTAAGCTGTTGGAAATCCCCGCGGAATTGGTCACAACACTGTTGAACATATCCGGCCGTTCAAACGCCAGCAGCAGCCCGCCGACGCCGCCCATGGAGAAGCCGTCCAGCGCCCGGCCCCGCTTGTCAGCGATCGTGTTATAGGTCGCATCGATGTGCGGGATCAGTTCATACAGAATGGTGGACCGCCCGTAATACAGGCCATTGGCCGCGTCTGTATACCACTGGCCGCCCGCATTGTTGACATAGACGATAAACATGTCGTCTCCCATGCCTTGCAGCGTTTCTACATAGTTTGCGCCCCACACGTCGCTGACCCAGGAATTTTCATTCCCGCCCAAGGCGTGCAGGTAATACAGCACCGGATACCGCTTGGAGGTATTGTCCGGGTCATAGCCGGCCGGGATGTGGATGTTATACCCAACTTCCAACCCCATCAGTTCGCTGTAATAGGTCTCATGGCGTATATTCTGCCCCGCCAGCTTCCCGCTGGTATAATACGCCTCGCCGCGGTCGTTGTTCCATGCCGTGTCAACAGCCGTCCGCCCGGTTACGGTATTGTCAAAGCCGGTAATCGGGATTTCCGCGCCGTCCTCGTCAAAAGCCTTTACCACGTATGTATATTCCGTATCCTGTCTCAGCCAAACCTGCCTGAATGTGCGTTCAACGGGGTCGATTTGTTCTCCCACCAGCACTTCCGCGCCATCCTGTATCAGGTACACGTTGAAATATGCCGCGCCATCCACGGCCAGCCACCGCATGGACAATTCATTCACACCTTCGTGGGTAATTTCAAAGCCCTCTACCTGTGCCAATGTCGTCACCTGAATGGTATAGACGTCCATCCAGTTCCAGCCGGCGTCCATAGGAATCACCTTGATCTCATATGCCGCTCCCGGTGTCAAACCGGTAACCGTAACCGTTGTTCCGGACACCAGACAAGCGTTATTGTACTCATCGGTATACCGGTCCGGAATACTGGCGCCAGGCGTAGAAGACGTTATCTTTACCCGGTGCTGTTCAATGCTGTTCTCCTTCCGCGTCCAATTCAGGGTAATGGATGTTTCCTCGATTTTCGTAGCCTCAATTTTATAAATGGGCATCGTCTTCCCGCTGACAGCAACATCCACCGTGCCGTCTGCATTTTTAATGGTGTAGTTATATGTAGTCTCCGCTTCCAATCCCGTGTGTACATAAGCGGTTCCAGTAAATGCCGCATTATCCAGGACGGCTGTCCCGTCCTCCTTCTGTGCGGAAATATAATAAGTATCCTCCGCATCTGCGTTGAATAATTCCACCGTGAGCGAACTGGACGTCCGGTTTGTCACCGTCGCATATGCCGCCGCCGATTGCTCTGTTTTCACCGTGATCCTGTAGGGGGGATCCATAAACGTCCAGCCTGCATCAGTTTTGAGCGATGTTACAATGAATGTATATTCAGAATCCGGTGTCAGCCCTGTAACTGTACAGCTGGTGCCCTCAACGTCCGTGTTTTCCCTGTACCTGTCCGGGACAACCGCTCCAGCTGTAACCGCTTCCACACGCAGTTTGTGGGTGCTGCGCGATTCCTCTTTTTGTACCCATGCCAGCGATACCGTTGTATCTGTTACGTCCGTCGCTTCGATCTTATATTCCGGCACTGTTGCTGCAGAAACCAAAAGATCGTCAAAATCGCCGGCGTCCGGATAAATGGTATAGTGATAATTGGTTCCGGGCTGGAGGTTTTCGTCCACAAACACCGTACCGGTGAACTGCGTCGGCGCCAATGCAATCTCCCCGTCATCTGTTTCGGAATAGATGAAATAAGTGCCGTCTTCATCCACATTGGAAAGGGTGATCTCAATGGATGTGGATGTCCGGTTGGTCACAGTTGCAAACGGCGTCTCAGGCTTTGCCGTCCGTCCGGTTATTCCCGTTCCGCCGCTCAGCCATCCAAAGTTTTCATTCATTGGTACAAGCAAAATATTGTATCCCGTATCCGGCTCTAAATTCCTGAAAGTATAGGTGGTAGATCCGTCCATAATATCCGTGACATCCGCCCCGTTTAACTGGAGCTTAAAATATACGCCGCCGCCATATCCCGCCGGCCATGCAATTGTAAGGTAATCCTCCCCTGCCTCTGTCACTTGCGGGCTGTCCACTGCGGCCCCCGCCGTTTGAAAAACGCAGACGGACATCAGCATCGCAAGTGCCAAGATCCATGAGGTCAGTTTTTTGGTCCATTTCATGAAAATCCTTCCTTTCTATGTATAAAATATTGTTTCAGAATGGGAATCATTCCGTCCAAATGCTCTCCATTCTGCCCCATACATGAAAAATGAACATTGTTCTTCGCCGTGCCATGGTTTTCATAATATGTGCCCGTTCCTGTTGATGATCTCGTTTTGCAATTCGGTGGAAAGGTTCACAAAGTAATCGCTGTAACCGCCCACGCGCACAATCAGGTTCCTGTAATTTTCAGGGTGTTTCTGTGCGTCCCGCAAATCCGCCGAATGGAACACATTCATCTGTACCTGCATACCGCCTTGAAGGAAAAAGACGCTGATCAAATCTTCTACGGCTTGTTCCCCTTTTTCCCCTTGGAACACCTCAGACAAAAATTTCAAATTGGTAACAACGCTGGTGAGCATATAGGTGCTTGCAGGTATTTTCAATACGGAATTTAGCAGCGCCGTCGGGCCGTTTTGGTCGCAGCCGCCCGCAGCGCCTGCCGAATCCGCCAGGGGCGCACCGCTCATCCGGCCGTCTGCCGTAGCGCCCACCGTTTCCCCGCAGCCAATGTGGGAAACAAATATGACCTCTCCCGGGACGAATACGCCGCCCAGCACTGTCCGCTCCGCATTCAAGCGGCTGTATATGAACCGGCTGATCTCCGCCCGTATGGCATCCGGCCCTTCGCTGTCGTTTCCAAATTTAACGATGTCTTTCATGTAATCCCGCTGCGCCGCCGCATTTTCCCAGTTGCTGCGCAGCAGTTCCCTCAATTCAGAAAGCGATAGCTTCTGTTCGTCATACACCGCCTTTTTAATGGCATAAAAGTGGTCAGCTGCGTTTGTAATGCCGATAACTTCCAATTCAATGTTGTTATACCGTGCCCCGCCCTCAAAAACCGGCCGCCCGTTTTTCAGGCAGTCCCGCATAAAAAGGCTCCTCAGGGCATACCCCTCTCTTTGTGCCACGTACCGGACCTCTTTGTTATGAATGGAGGCCTCCAGGCCGCAGAAATAATCCAATTGCTTGTAAAACGCCTGCATCAATGCTGTAAAATCCGAAAATTCCGTCCCGGTATGCGGGCCCACCTGCATGCCGGTTTTGGGATCAAACCCATCATACAGCGTGATTTCTGCAATTTTTGCAGCATTCATCAACCCGATATCATTCATGAAATTACATCTACCCGGAATCATCACCTGGCTGCACCCTGCAAGGCAAAAATTGCGCGCATCCTCCAGCGGGATCCCGCTGCGCGTCAAACTGTTGATATATACCGCATCATTGTAAAGCGCCGGCAGGCCAATCCCCGTTTTAATGCAGGCAAGCGCCTTATCCCAAACCGCCTGCGGCATTGTATCCGTCACCCGCAGGCATAGATTCGGCCCTTTAAAGGCCAGCGCGCGCGTCACATCGAGCACCATTCCCGTAAGTGGGCTGTAGATTTCCTTCCCGTCCGGGTCAACGCCCCCAATGGTCATATTCTGTATGGAGCCGTCCTGTTCAATTTTTATCATAAAATCAACGAGCAGCGCCGCTGCTTCCCGCCGTGTCAAACGGCCTTCATCAATATCCTTTTGATAAAAGCGGTTTAAATAAAAGTCAAAACGCCCGAAGGAATCGCTGTTGTCCAGCATATGTAAAATCCAGACGAGCTGCAAAGCCTGCCAGAATGTTTGGGGCGGCTGTTTTTGAATATGGCGCAGCACCTTCGCAAGTTCCTCACCATTTTCCAGGTCTCGCCCGCTGCATTCTTCCGCAAGCCTTCCAATGAACTGCATAACAGCCCGGAGCTGAACGCCCATGGCTTCATAAAAAACAGGGTTCTCATTCTTTTCGGCATATTGCGCAATGTCTTTCAAATAACCGCCCAACCCCTGCTCCAGCACCGTTTCATAATCCAAAACCATATGCCCCAGAAAAAAGGTGGATGTGGCGGTGTTCGCGTCAATCGCTCTGTTCTCCGCATCCGTAAATCTTGTCCTGTCATTTTTATTATATGCATGGTTTTTTATAATTTGTAATTTTTGCGCAAGATCCCCGTCCTTATCCTCCATTCCGGCGACAACGTCCTCATTGATGCCGGTTCCGTTCCCATAATGAAATACCGCCGGTTCCCGCGTCCCAAACGCGCCCACAATTAAATCGTATTTTGAAAAAATAAGCGGCGCATGCTTCCAGAAAAATGCCTGTGCGTATGCCTCCCTGAGGATTGGAGGCTGTTCCAAATGTTCCAAATACGCCTCCATGTAATACGCGGTTATGGCAGTGTCCATGGTTCCCCGTTCGTCCATAAATAGATTTTTTCTGGTTTCCAAATCATAATATTTCAACATAAAAACCTCAAATCCATTTCAAATTTTCATAAATTTTTACATGAAAATTATATAATGCTTCCCATTGATCGCACAACGCCCATTTTCGTTTTGATGTTCCATTGTTCCATAAACCGCATGGAAAACATCGGGTAGAAAATTGGAACAACCCTCCCCTTTCCGTAACAATCCGGCAACAAAAAAGGAATTACGGAAAATCCGTAATTCCAAAATCCAACTTATCTCCTGTAATCCTCCCGGATAAACGGCTCGTCAATCCGCTCATCGACAAGAATATGATACTTCCGGGGATGGCGGTATGCATTGCCGTGCACTTCGCTTTCCCGGTATGTGCGCAGCAGCTCCATATCGAACCCTGCAATATAGATCCCTTCCGCGCCGCCTGCCTCCAAAATGCACATATCTCTCGAATCCGGCGCGTCCGGCAAATAGGCAACGCCGTCAAAGGCGGAGGAGTGCCCGTTGCAGTCGGGCTGCCCGCAAGGGTAATTGCAGGTGGCAATCCCCATCATATTTTCAAACGCCCTGCTGCGCAATTGGGCAAGGCGGTTTATTTCCATCGGGCACGCATTGGGGACAAGGACGATTTCAGCGCCTTTGAGCATTAATATCCGGGCGCTTTCCGGGAACTCCCGGTCAAAGCAAATCATCGCGCCTACGCGGACCGGCCCCTGCGCCGTGTCAAGCTCCGCCACCTCAAAATCTTCCCCGGGCGTCAGATTCCGTTCAACGTCAAAATCACAGGTATGGACTTTTGCATAGGTCAGCGCTTTTTTCCCAAACCGGTCAAACAAAACCATCGTATTCCTCGGAAGGGGCGTACACTGTTCCAAAAAAGTAACAGCGATGGCCATATCAAGCTCTGCCGCCAGCTTTCCAAACGCGGCGGCAAATGCCCCGTCCGCAGGGATTGCATCCGCTTTCAGCATCTCAACGTCCCTGTGTACCGTATAACCATTGCTCCACAGTTCCGGGAACAGCGCGATATCCGCGCCTGCCGCCTTCGCGCAGCGGCACGCCTTTATCCCCTTCTGCAGGTTTTCCTGCAGCGTTTTTCCTGGCAATAGTTGCAGTAATGCGATGTTTAACATTTTTTCTCACCTTTTTATTGCAGAATATAAAAAAATACCCGCCTTCCAGGCGGGTATTTTTTTATGAGCAGCGGCATCCGTCGCAGTATGGCTGCGGAAGAAGGATTCGAACCCTCACAGAGTGAGTCAGAGTCACTAGTGCTACCCTTACACTATTCCGCAGTATGGTGGTGCGAGGGACGAGACTTGAACTCGCAAGGTAAAACCACACGCCCCTCAAACGTGCGCGTCTGCCGATTCCGCCACCCTCGCGTTCACAACAGTGACAATTATAACAAACATTTTTCTGTTTGTCAACACTATTTTTGAAAATGCACCATATTATTTTTTCACAGCAGCCCCTGCTCCGCCATCATCTGCACAGACATCATCACGCCGAATTTCGCGGATTCATACGTCAGCCCGCCCTGCATGTAGGCGATATAAGGCGGCCTGATCGGCCCGTCCGCGCTCAGTTCGATGGAAGCGCCCTGCACAAATGCGCCCGCCGCCATGATGACCTGATCCTGATACCCCGGCATGTCCCAGGGCTGCGGCGTGACAAACGCATCCACGGGCGCGCCCTTCTGGATGCCCTGGCAGAATGCAATAAGCTTACGCTCGTCCCCAAACCGGATGGATTGGATGATGTCATGCCGCGCCTCCTCCGGCTTCGGATCCACGGCAAACCCCAGCCTCTGATAAACTTCCGCGCACAGCACCGCGCCCTTGATGCTCTGGGAAACAACGTGCGGCGCCATAAACAGCCCTTGGTACAGGCTTTTATTAAAGCCCAGGCTCGCCCCGCACTCCTTCCCAATGCCGGCGGATGTCAATCGGTTTGCACATAATTCAATGAAATCCTTCCGCCCGGCGATGTAGCCCCCGGTCGGCGCCAACCCGCCGCCGGGGTTCTTGATCAGCGACCCCGCCGCAAGATCCGCGCCAAACGCAGTCGGCTCCGCAGTATCCACAAATTCGCCGTAGCAATTGTCCACAATGCAAACCGTATCTTTGGAAATGCGTTTCACATGGGCAATCAGCTCGCCGATCTCCTCCGCGCTGTAGGTCGGCCGCCATCCGTATCCTTTGGAACGCTGTATCAATACCGCTTTTACTTTTTTCTCCTTCAAGACTGCGCCAATGCGTTCCAAATCCGGCTGCCCGTTTTCCAGAAGCGCAATTTCTTCGTAGGCAACGCCGAAATCCCGCAGAGAGCCGGCGCCTGCCTCCCCGGCGATACCGATGGCCTCCTCTAAGGTGTCATAGGGCTTTCCCGTAATGGAAACAAGCAGGTCGCCGGGGCGCAGCACCGCGAACAGGGCGGTGGAAATCGTATGGGTGCCCGATATGAAATTGTGGCGCACCAGCGCATCCTCGCTTTTGAAAACCTGCGCATAAACCGCATCCAGCGTATCCCGTCCCAAGTCGTCATAGCCATAGCCGGTGGTGGGCACAAAATGCGCCTCGCTGACCCGGTTGTCCGCAAAGGCCTGCAATACGCGCAGCTGGTTGATTTCGGCTGTCTCCTGGATTTCGGCAAACCGCCCCTGCACCGCCTGTTCCGCCTCTGCAACCAGGTCTTGGACCCGTTCCTGTATTCCAAATTCTCCCATTAAAAACTGTCTCTTGTCCATCTTTCGTCCCTTTCCTTAAAACACTTCTAATTATTATATACCACGATACTGCTTTTTTCAAGGGCAATGGGATTTTTTATGAGAACTGTAGGTTTGTCAAACATATTGGACAATGAACTCATTAGGAGAAAACCATTGAAGAGGTCTCATGGGAAAGTTGTTAGAACGGCGGTTATGGACAATAAGCTGTTTTTCGAAATCATCTAAAGACCAGAAG
>DVND01000041.1 GCA_018714645.1 Candidatus Avimonoglobus intestinipullorum | reverse complement strand
GATCTGTACCCAAAAGTGCCCTTTTATGCGCGCCTCAGGTCAAAAGTGGTTTTTCCTGATTTTATGCGCTCTGCGGAGCGCTCGGAAAAAACCACTTTTCACATTCGGCCCCACCTGATACGACAGGGCGCAGCGGTGGAGTCCGCCGGCGCGCCAATTGCAAAAAAATAAAGCAATTGCTTTCCCGGGGCACAGGCCGGGCGCATTGGCGGGGCACAAAGGAACTGTTGTAATGTTCCGAGTAACCGCAATTCCAGCCGTCCGCAGGACGGGCTCTTTTGGTACCTTTTCCAGCTCGTGGGAAAAGGTACTCGTGGGGATAGGGAAAATAAATTTAGGGAGTAAAATTGCAGGGCGGGGGTCGAAACCACCCCGCCCATTTTTATAACGCGGAAAAGGGGGAAGCCTTTCAAAATCAATGTACCCAGCGGGGGCCGGAACTGGCCCTATCAACAAAAAAACAAGGGGAAATCCCTTGTTTTTTTATGCTGTCACTTCCGTTCCGGCGGTAATTGGCGGCGTTTTTTTAAATTTGTGCATGCTGTGGAAATAGCAGGCCATACACATGACGCAGGCGCCGAACCAGGCCATAGGCCCGGCAAAGGCAACGCCCGCATAGCCAAAGGGGGCTGCCAGGAGCAGTACAATGGAGGCGCGCATCGCCAACTCAACGAAGCCCGCCAGCGTTGGCATGAGACTTTTCCCCAGGCCCTGGATGGAGCTGCGGTATATCAAAAGCAACGCCAGAATCAATTCCAAGGGGCAGCAGGTGGACAGATAGATATAAGAGATGTCCACAACTGCCGGCTGGTCTGCACCGATGACTAAGGCGGCGACATTTTTTCCAAAAAAGATCATAAATGCGCCGTATAACAGGGACCATATAACAGCGATGAACGTGCATTGCCGCACGCCCTGCCGGATGCGGGGGATGTTGTTGGCGCCGTAATTCTGCGCCACATAGGTGGCCATCGTTGTGCCGAAGGACATCAGCGGCTGTATGCCGATCTGGTCGATTTTTTGCGCCGCGGTGTTGCCTGCCACGGTGCCGGAACCCATCCGGTTGACCGCCACCTGTACAAACATGCTGCCCATGGCGATAATCACGCTTTGCAGCCCCATGGGCAGCCCCAGCAGCAAACTGCTTTTTAAAATGCCTGTGCAGGATTTAAAGTCTTTTCCGGAAATTTTTAAAATTGGGAATTTTTTCAACATGTAAACCAGGCACATCACACCGGACAGGAACTGGGAAAAGACCGTAGCGATGCCTGCGCCGGCGACGCCCATGTGAAAGGTGAGGATCAGCACGAAATCCAGGACGATGTTGGTCACACAGGCGATGGCGAGAAAAATCAGGGGGGTCCTGCTGTCGCCCAGGGCGCGGATCATGTTGGACAGGAGGTTAAACAGTGTCGTTGCAAACAGCCCGATGAATATTGTCAAAATATAGCTGTGAGAATCGTCGATGATGTCCTCAGGCGTGTCCAGAAATTCCAGCATGGGGCGGGCAGTTACCACCAGCACAGCGGTCATGACGGCAGTAAAGAGCACGGACAGCACAATTGCTGCCGCAAAGCTCCTGCGCACGCCGTCCTCGTCCCCTGCGCCGAACCGCTGGGCGGTGACGACGGAAAATCCTGCGGTGAGCCCCGTGATAAACCCAAGGGCCAGAAAGCTGATGGTCCCGGTGGCGCCCACCGCCGCCAGCGCCCCCACGCCGATGGTCCGTCCCACGATGACCGTGTCCGCCATGTTGTACAGCTGCTGAAAAATATTCCCGATCAACAGCGGGATCGAAAAAAACAGAATCAATTTCAAAGGGTTGCCCCTTGTCAAATCCGTGGTCATAAAACCTTCCCCTTTACGAATTTTTTACAATCATACTCCAATCGGATGCGGTTGTCAATGGATGTAACAGAAAAGAAATAATAAAAATGAAGGGGCTGTTTGGAGGCAGTATTGCCGCTTGAAAAAAGAAAAAAAATATGATAAATTTATAAAAAAGTGATAGAAACGGACGGGTAAAACCGTATTAATAGGCAGAAGCGCTTCAAAAGAAACTGGGCCATCAGGAAAGGACTGAAACAGGCGTATGGCATCAACGGATAAAGAGCTTGCCGCACGGATCGCGGCAGGGGAAGAACGGGCGATGGAAGAGGTTGTGGAACTGTACGGCGGCCTGATTAAGGCCGTGGTGCATAAGCATCTGGCCGCGTTCGAGGCATATCAGGAGGACTGCATCAATGATGTGCTGTTTGCAGTCTGGAAGAATATCAGGCACTATAACCCTTCAAAAAACAGCCTGAAAAATTGGATCGGCGCAATCAGCAAGTACAAAAGTATTGACTATAAGCGCAAGTATTATATGGAACTGGACCGGAAGGAAGCGGACGAAACAGTGGCGGCGGACGGGCGCGTGGAGGACCGGCTCCTGCGGCGGGAGCTGGAGGAGGAAGCCTGGAGCATGCTGCGGTTTTTAAAGCCCAGAGACCGGGAGCTGTTTTTTAAACGGTATGTGCTGGAGGAGGACATGGAGGAGCTTTCAAAAAGCTTCAACGAGCGGCCGGAGGTGCTGTATAACCGGCTGTCGCGGGGGCGGAAGAAGCTCAGGCTCAGCTTGGAACGGAAGGGGACGAACAGGTATGAAAAATGAATTTGATTTAATGAACGACATTGAAATGGATTTCGATGCGTATGAGGAACAGGAATTAAATGAGTTGGAGCGTGAAAAAATGATGCGGAAAGTGCAAACATTGAAAAACAAGAAAAAAAGCCATAAAAAATTAGTGGTATTGGCGGCGTGCGTGGCGTCGGTGGCGGTGCTGTCCCAGACGGCGTTCGCCCAGAACCTGTTCGCCAATATCCTTAAAACCATCTCCACGGGCCATAACCAGTTTGTGCAGATGGAGCCCAGCGGGCCGCGGCCTGTGCCGGAGAGCCTACAGGGGAAAGTGTTCGACAAGGACGGCAATCCCCTGGAAATGATTGATGAAAATACGAAGCTTTACAATGCGGAAGGCAAGGAATACGGCAAAGAGGCCGACCTGGAGATTGACGGCCAGACGGTTGAGTTTTTCGGCGGGGATGACGCGCTGAATGAACGGGTCACCAACGACGTGCAGCTGGTTGTGAATGATTTGGATGCGCTGCAGCAGCATTTGAATTTTGACGCAAAGCTGCCCCAGTACCTGCCGGAGGGCTATGAATTCGATCTCGCACGGCTCTATAAGGATGAAAACGGCAATGTTTCCGGCAACTATTTGGATGCGGAATACGTCAATAAGGCCACCGGCGAAACCATATATCTGAACGAGCGGGTCATCAACGAGGAAACGGCATTTGAAACCGGCACGGACGGTACGATGGAGGAAACGACCATCAACGGCAATAAAGCGGTCATCATGGACGGGACCAGTATCGACTGGGAAGCGGACGGCGTTTCCGTGGGCATCATCGCCCATGGGCTGGAGCAAGAAGAACTAATAAAAGTCGCAGAATCCTGTCAATAAAATCCCTATAAGAAACAGGCGGTACGAACCGCCTGTTTTTTTATCGGATATTGGGCATTGTAAAAGTGTTCTGGTATTTCACGCCGTCCAGCAGCGGAAGCGTGTAGTTGCGCGCGCCCAAAACATTGTCCGTCCAAACGCCGCTTTCCGGATCATCCCTGACAGAGGACCATCCCAACAGGCCGCCCTGGCCGATGGGGGTTGTAAAAAACGATGCATTTTTAAGCGTCGCGGCGGGCAGCACTGTCCCATTTTCGCAGTCGGGCGCGTCCCGCAGGGCGATGTCCATGTTGTCGTAGGCGTAGTTGTCCGAGCCGTTGCCCTCCGGCGTTTTGGCGCAGATCCGGCCGGATGCGCCGTTGGATTTGACGTAGGGGTTTAAAGCGACGGCGCCGTTGATAAACCCGGTCTCATTGCAGCCTACGATGCCGCCGGCAAACACTTGGCTTTCGTCCGCTCTGTAAATGCCGCCGGTCTGGAGGATGGCGCCTGTGGCGTAGGTGTTTTGGATGGTGCTTGTGCCGTTGTAGCCTACGATGCCGCCGGTGTAGGAATCGTTTGCGGAGGCGGTAAGGCCTGCCGCGGAAAAGCTGTGCATCACCAGGCCGCCGGCGGACAGGCCGGCAATGCCGCCGGTATAGGCGGCGGAGGGGGCGCTGTTCCCGGCCTGCGCATAGATGCGCCCTTTGGAAGAGCATTTATATAGCTCGCCGCTGTTTTGTATGCCGCAGATACCGCCGGTGTAGTTGGCGAACGCCTGCGCCCGCACAGTTGCGTTGGCATAGGCGTTGTATATAAAGCCGTCCGTGTTGATGCCCGCAATGCCGCCGATGACGGCGTTGGACTGGTTCCCCTTGGATTCCGCGGTGATTGTGCCGGCATATGCGGCGTTATTGATAATCCCCTCGTTTTGCGCGGCGACGCCGCCTGCGGTGGAGGAGCTTGTGATCAGGTGGATGTTCACCGTGCTTTCCACGTTGTCCAGCGTCCCGTAATTCATGCCGCAGACGCCGCCGGCGTTTGCCGGACGGTCGTACTGATAGGCGGTAATGACGCCGTCCACGGTGCAGTTCTCAATGGAACCGTAATTGACAGCCGCCAGTATGCCGGTGTTGGAGGAGCCGGTGACGTCCGCATTTTTCAGGTTGAGATTGCGGACAATGCCGCCGTCGGCGATGGAGCCGAACAGCCCTTCAGCGGAGCCGTCCTCCGCAAGGGGGATGTATAAATTGGAAATGGTGTACCCGTTTCCGTCCAGCGAACCGGAAAAACCCTCTTCCGGGTTTTCCGTCAGCGGGCAGAGCTGCAGGTTGGGCATGTTGGCGGCGCTGTGCGGCAGGGTGATGTTGGCAGCGAGGATAAAGTGCGCATCGGGGCGGTCGTTGATTTGCCGAAGTTCCGCCGCCGTGGAAATGCGGATGGGCTGGTAGATGGTGTAGCCCGCCTCCAGCTCCGGCGCGGGCAATGCCTTCAAGGACGGCAGCAAAAAGCTGTCCGTCTGCTTGTCCGGCCTGCGCCAGATGCTTGCAAAATCCCAGCCCAATGGGTCTTCATAGAAGGCGGCGCCGGTGAGAGTGTCCCAGGCGATATCAGCGCCGTCCTGCCCGTCCGCCCCCGGCTGCACGGCGGAGGAATTGGAACGCATGCGGTTGTAGCCGTAATTATTGACGGTGGTCCCGTTTTGCCTGTTGGTGGTGATCCTGCCGGTATTGGAGGTCAGCACGTCCGCCACATGCATGTTGGCGGCGACGCAGTTTTGGACATGCCCGCCGATATTCGCGCCGGCGATGCCGCCTGCGTACATATCCGCCGAAACGGAATGGCTGGCGGACAGGCAATTTTCAATGTCGCCCAGATTCCGCCCGGCAATCCCGCCCGCATAAGCCATGGATTCGACTACGTATACCGTGGACATGCAGTTGCGGATCACGCCGAAGTTTGTCCCCACAATGCCGCCCGTATTGTTCCCGCTGCCGGAGACAAAGCCGGAGGTATAGCAGTTTTCGATGGTTGCGCCCTCGGCGTGCCCCGCGATAATGCCTACGTCGCTCTTTCCGGCGATGTTGGCGTCCACGGAGAGGTTTTTGACGGTGGCGCCGAACAGGTAGGCAAACAGGCCCACATATTGTCCGTCCCCGTCGATGGACAGGTTGGTGATCCGGTGGCCGTTGCCGTCCAGGGAGCCTGTGAACATCAGGCCCTGTTCGTCCACAGAGCCGATGGGTTCCCATTCCCCGGTCAGGGCGATGTCTGCGTCCAGGCGGAAATGCTTGTCGGGGAAGTTGCGGATTTGGTCTAATTGCAGTTCGTTGGAAATAATATACGGGCGGTCCGCGCTGCCGGTCCCCATGGTGTACGGCATGGGGGCAATATTTTTCAGCGTGGCGGTTTCGCCGTAAACGCCGTTTGCCACCGCCACCAGATAGAGGTTGTAGCGGGTATTGGGTTCTGCATCGATGGTGCAGAGGAAATCCGTATTGGCAACGGTCACGGGGACGAGCAGGGTGGAGATCTGTTCCCTGGCGGGGGGGAGGATGCTTGTGTCGTCCTCCGCTTTTATGAGCTTATAATATACGTTGCAGGGGATGTTTGTCCGTACGGTCAGGGTGATTTTATTTTGCGCGCCGGTGGGGGCGGTTTTTGGATAGCCGAAGAGAAATGCCGGCGTGCTGGCCTCGACGGACGCAAAATAGGTATCGAACCGGTTGATGAGCGCCAGGGCTTCCGCGCGGGTCATGGACTGTTCCGGGCGCAGGGTGCCGTCGGCATAGCCGGTTAAAAGCCGTTCCGAGACCGCATAGGCCATATAGTTCGCACTGTAAGCCGCAATGCGGCGGAAGTCGGAGTAATTAATTAAAATTTCCTGTTCATGGAACAGCGGCGTTTTGTATGCGCGGCAAAGGATGGCAACCGCATCCTGCCGGGACAGGGGCTCCGCCGGACGGAAGGAGCCGTCGGCATAGCCGCTGACGAGGCCGTATTGTTCTGCAGCGGAAACGTAGGGGTAATACCAGGCTGCGGCGTCCACATCCGTGAATGTGGCCGCACCCCGCCAGATTTGAAGCCTGAGGGTTTTGGCCAAAAAGGTGACAAATTCCGCACGGGAGACGGCGTCGTCCGGGCGGAAATCGCCGGAGGGGTCGCCGGCGGCAATACCGGCCCGCATCGCGCCCGTAATGGCTTCGGCGGCCCAGTGTGATGTATAATCATTGGCGCGGCAAACCGCATGGAAGGCCATGAAAAACAGCATGGCAAAAAGAGCAACCCGTTTCCCCATATGCGTCACCTCCATACTGCAATTGTATCACAAGTCCCCCGGAAAGGCAAAGAAAATTTCTTGAAATATACCGGAACTGTGATACAATAGAGAAAAGACGGGGGGATGCATATGGAATCTTTTATCTGTATTTGCTGCGAACGCCGCCGGCGGGCGGCGGACGGGCATGTAACGGTGGGGGAGCTGGGCGTGTGCCGCGATTGCTGGAGTCGCATCAGCAAGGTGCCGGATTTGGACTGTTTTGAGGGGACGCGCCATACGGAGCTGCTGATTGCGCCGTTTTATTATGGGGGCGTAATGAAGCGGACAATTTTGCGGTATAAATTTCAGAACCAGCGGGCATATGGAAGCGTATTTGCCCAACTGGTAGCGGAGTATGCGGCGCAGTTCGGGTTCCTGGGCGAATATGACGCGCTGGTGAGCGTACCGTTGTCCCGCAAGCGGCTTTTGGAGCGGGGTTATAACCAGGCGGATCTGATCGCCAAACCGGTTGCCCGGCGGCTGGGCCTGGAGCATTTGCACAACGGCTTGTTCCGCAGCAGGAACACGCTGCCCCAGAGCACGCTGCGGGGCGCGGAACGGTTTATCAATGTCCGGGAGGCGTTTATTGCCGACCCGCGGAAAATTGATGGGAAAAATATTATTTTATTTGACGATGTGTTCACCATGGGCATGACCATGGAATCCTGCGCTGCGGAATTGAAGGAGAAAGGCGCGGGGAAAATTGCAGCCATGAGCCTGGCTGTGGTAAAGAACCATGTATAGAGCTGCAAAATATGGGAAAAATAGGTGTAAATGAACGCTTGTTAGAAGGAGCAATGCTTATGAAGAATTTCAAAAAATTTGCATTTATTTTTCTGCTGACGCTGACGTTTATCATCCCCCGGGACGGGATGGCGCTGTCCAAGTACGGGTCGCGGGGCGCAGAGGTGCGCAATATCCAGACGCGGCTGAAGGCATGGGGCTATCTGCAGGGTGCTGTGGACGGTATCTACGGGCAGCAGACGGTCAATGCGGTGAAGTGGTTCCAGCGGAATAACGGGCTGACGCCGGATGGGATCGCCGGCCCGGCGACGCTGGAGAAAATCGGCCTTCCCACGGGAAAGACCACGTCCTCCTCCGGCAGCGGGGACATCAACCTGCTGGCACGGGTCGTCAGCGGGGAAGCGCGGGGCGAAAGCTATGAAGGGCAAGTGGCCATTGCCGCCGTGGTGTTGAACCGTGTGCGCAGTTCCTCCTTCCCCAATTCCATTGCCGGGGTGATCTACCAGCCGGGCGCGTTTACGGCGGTCACAGACGGGCAGATCAATATCACGCCTTCGTCCTCCTGCTACAGCGCCGCGCGGGACGCCATGAATGGGTGGGACCCCACCGGCGGCGCCATTTATTACTATAACCCCAGCACGGCGACCAATCAGTGGATCTGGAGCCGCCCGGTTATCAAAACCATTGGGAAGCATGTGTTCTGTAAATAAAAAAAGATGCGTTACGCATCTTTTTTTATTCCCAATAAATGGTTCCCGATTTGAAACACGTCGCCCGCGCCCATGGTAAACACCACGTCGCCCGGCTGTACCCGTGCCCGCAGATAGGCTTCAATTTCCGCAAAGGTTTTCATGTATACGGCGTTTATGCCGGCGCTGCAGATATCCGCTGCCAGGTTTTCGGCGGTGGTCACGCCGTCAAACTGTTCCCGCGCGGCGTAAATATCGGTCAGGATCAATTCGTCCGCCAGCCGGAAACAGGTTTTAAAATCGTTCCACAGGGTTTTCGTCCGGGTGTAGGTGTGGGGCTGGAACACACACCATAGCTTGTTGTGGGGCAGGTTCTGCGTCGCTTTCAAAGTGGCTTGGATTTCCGTGGGGTGGTGGGCGTAGTCGTCGATGACGGCGGCGCCGTTGAACGTCCCCTTTTTTTCAAAGCGGCGGTGGGTGCCGTGGAAGGTCTCAATGCCCGCCGCGGCGATGGACGGCGCGATGCCCAGCAAATCGCAGACGGCGATGGCCGCCAGCGCGTTTAAAATATTGTGTTCACCGGGCACATTGAGCTGTATATGGCAGAGCTTGGCGCCTGCACGCATTACGTCAAAGGCGGGGAAGCCGTTGCCGTAGGTGCAGTTTTCGGAATAGTAATCGAATCCCGGCCCTATGCCGTAATACAGGATGTGCAGCCCTGTGCCGTCCAGCGCCTTGCGAATATTTGCGTCGCCGCCCCAGGCGACAACGTGCCCGCCATTCTTGGTCAGCAGGGCAAATTTGCGGAAGCTTTCGATAATTTCCTCCAGCCCCGAAAAAAAGTCCAGATGGTCGGCTTCAATGTTTGTTATCAGGGCGATGGAGGGGAAGAATTTCAAAAAGCTGTTGGTGTATTCGCAGGCCTCCGTGACAAAATAATCCGAACTGCCGGTGCGGATATTCCCGTCGATCAAATCCAGTTCCCCGCCGATGCTGATGGTGGGGTCCACGCCCGCATGCACCATGGCATGGGCGAGCATGGAAGTGGTGGTGGTTTTGCCGTGGGTGCCCGCAACGCCGACGGCGTTTTTGTAGCGTTTCATAATGGCGCCCAGGCATTCCGCCCGGTCAATCAGGCGGATGTGCTGCGTTTTGGCGGCAATCATTTCCGGGTTGTCGTCGTGTACGGCGGCGGTGTGGACGACTAAATCCGCGCCGCTGACGTTTTCTGCCGCGTGCCCGTAATGGATCACGGCGCCCAATTGCTCCAGCTTTTCGGTGATGTGGGTGCGTGCGCGGTCGGAACCGGTCACGCGGTAGCCGGCCTGCAGCAGGATCTGGGCCAGCCCGCTCATGCTGATGCCGCCGATCCCGATGAAATGGATGTGGGCGCCGGGTTTTAAGTCAGAGAATTCAAAGTGGTTCATCGTATGCAAAAACCCCAATCGTATCATAATTGTTAAAAATTTTTCATGTATCATTATATACCCGTTCGGGCGAAAATAAAACGGCTTTTCAGAAAAAAATAAAAACGGTAAAAACTATTGTGTATTTTTAACAAAAATTAGATTAATTAGGGAGCATTATTGCACTTTTTTATTGACAAATTGGCGTTTCTTTCTTATTATATAGATAAGTGATAAGGACACATAAAACTAAAAGAAAGCGGTGAGACCTTTGCAAATCACAGATATCAGGATCAAGAAAATCACGACGGAAGGGAAGATGAAGGCGATTGTGTCTGTGACGTTTGATGATGCATTTGTGGTGCACGACATCAAAATTATCGAAGGGCAGGACAAGCTGTTTACAGCGATGCCCAGCAGGAAAACGCCTGACAATGAGTTCAAGGACATCGCCCATCCCATCAACTCCGCCATGCGGGAGCTTTTGGAGGGGGAGATTTTGAAAAAATATGAGGAACTGCTTGCGGAAGAAGCATAAAAAAACCGGCATCGGATGCCGGTTTTTTTTTATGCTGATGAATCAAACAACGCCTTGTGCCATCATCGCGTCGGCCACCTTCAGGAAGCCTGCGATGTTCGCGCCGGAGACCAGGTCTTTTTTGCCGTTAAATTCCTTGCCGTACTCTTCGGCAGCCGCATAAGCGGATTTGTAGATGCGGATCATGATGTCGTGAAGCTTTTCATCCACTTCCTCGAATGTCCAGGACATCCTCTGGGAGTTCTGGCTCATCTCCAAAGCGGAGGTTGCAACGCCGCCGGCGTTTGCAGCCTTGCCCGGGGCAAAGTATACGCCGTTTTCCTGGAGGTACTTTGTGGCGTCAATGGTGGTGGGCATGTTTGCGCCCTCGCCGACGACCTGGCAGCCATTGGCGACCAGCGTTTTCGCATCTTCCAGATGCAGCTCGTTCTGCGTCGCGCAAGGCAGCGCGATGTCGCACTTCACAGTCCAGATGCCTTTGCCCTCATGGTATTCCGCGTTGGGGCGATAGTTCAAATAATCCTTGATCCTGCCGCGTTTTACTTCCTTGATTTCCTTGACGGCCGCCAGGTCGATGCCTTCTGCATCATAAACCCAGCCGTTGGAGTCAGACAGCGCAACGACTTTGCCGCCGTAAGATTGTACCTTTTCCGTGGCGTAGATCGCAACGTTGCCGGAGCCGGAAATAACAACCGTCTTGCCGGCAAAATCCGTCCCCATGTCCGCCAGCATTTCCTTTACAAAGTATACCAGGCCGTAGCCGGTGGCTTCTGTGCGGGCCAGGGAGCCGCCCCAGGTCAGGCCTTTGCCTGTCAGGACGCCTTCATATTTATTTGTAAGCCTTTTATATTGTCCATACATAAACCCGATCTCGCGCGCGCCGGTGCCGATGTCGCCGGCGGGAACGTCCGTGTCCGCGCCGATATGCCGGTACAGCTCGGTCATAAAGCTCTGGCAGAACGCCATCACTTCCCGGTCGGATTTGCCCTTCGGGTCAAAGTCGGAACCGCCCTTGCCGCCGCCGATGGGCAGGGTTGTCAGGGAGTTTTTGAAAATCTGTTCAAAGCCCAGGAATTTAATGATGCCCAGGTTGACGGAAGGATGCAGCCGCAGGCCGCCTTTGTATGGGCCGATTGCGGAATTGAACTGGACGCGGTAGCCCCTGTTGACCTGTACCTTGCCCTGGTCGTCCACCCACGGCACGCGGAACATCACCTGGCGCTCCGGTTCAACGAGGCGCTCCAGCAGGCTTGCCGCCTCATATTCGGGGTGCTTTTCAATAACCGGCTCCAGCGTGGTCAAAACTTCGGTTGCCGCCTGTATAAATTCCGGTTCACTGGCGTTTTTCTCTTTTAATTTCGCGAGTACGTTTTGTGCGTATGACATAAAAAGACCTCCTTATAAATGTATGTGAAAACAATAAATTAAATTATTTCCAATAATTTAATCCATTATTCATTGTATCACGGATACCTCTGATTTGCAACTAAAAATTATAAAAAATTGAAAATCTTTCATAATTTTAGTAAAAACCACGGAAAAGGATGCATTTTTGCAACAAAAAAATGTTTTTGTTGCAAAAATGCGGTTTTATACCGGTATTGTCAAGCGGCTTGTTTTATTGTATAATGATTCAGATTGATGATTGAGGTGGGAATTGTATGAGAATGCGGAAAAAGAAAAATTGCAGCCAGCGGATGGAAAACTGCGGGGCGCTGTGGGTGCGGGAGCCGGAAGCGCTGCGGGGGAAATGGCACGAACTGTTCGGGAACGGGAACCCGGTCCACATTGAAATCGGGTGCGGGAAAGGGCAGTTCCTGACGGAGCTGGCGGCGCAGAACCCGGATGTGAACTATGTGGGGATCGACGTGGTCCCGGATGTGCTGGTGCTGGCGCTGGAAAAGGCGGTGCGGCGCGGGAATGGGAACCTGCGGTTTATGATCGGGGATGCGGCGCGGCTTTTGGAGTATTTTGCGCAAGGGGAGGCGGAGCGGATCTACCTGAATTTTTCCGACCCGTGGAAAAAAAACAAGCAGGCGAAACGCCGCCTGACGCATCAGAATTTTTTACAGCTTTATAAGCGGCTGCTGAAAAATGGGGACTGGATTTATTTCAAAACGGATAACCGCCCGCTGTTTGAATTTTCCCTGAATTCCTTCGCGGCGGCGAATTTCAAAATGCAGAACATCACCCTGGATTTGCATCATTCCAACTATGAGGGGAATATCATGACCGAGTATGAAGCGCGGTTTGTGGAGCAGGGGCTGCCCATCTACCGTTTGGAGGCGACGTACCTGGGTTGGGAATAAAAAACCCCCTGCCGTGTGCAAACCCGGCGGGGGTTTAAAGCTTCAGCTTGTCCCAGAAAGAAAGCCTGGGAAACGATTTTAATAAAACATCCCTGTTTTCTAAAACGGCTTCTGCGTTGTTCTGTATGTATTCCAGAAAAGGCTGCCCGTAAACCTTTCCAATGTGCTCCGCGGCCTTTTGCATCCTGGATGGACGGCTGGTCAGGTTGTGCATGTCGCTGCCCAGCAGCTGGATGGCGTTTTTATCAAACAGCTTTGCCAGGAACCGTTTTTCCGGGCTATGCAGGAAGGAATCCGCGTTGACCTGGTACAATAGATCCAGGGAGAACAGGTTTTCAAAGGCGTCCTCCTGGGCGGCGTACCGTTCAATGTGTGCCAGGATCGGGCGCAGATGCTTGAGCTGCATGGAGTACAAGCTGTCATAGAGCGTGTTGTTCCATTTCGTATAGGGCATTTCCACCAGCAGGTAGTTGGTTCCCTCGATACAGAGCTTTGGGAGATTTTCATAATGGGAGATGTCCTTATAAAGATGCACCTCCGCTCCCAGCACGATGTTTGGAAAAGGGCCGCCGTCGCTGTCCATGGCTTCCCGGAGCGCCCGGTAACTCCGCGCCCGCGCCGCCAGGAACGCGTCAATGCGCGCCTCGTCCGTCACGTAGCAATGGGAGGTGGACACAACGGTACCAACCCCCTGCTCATAGCTGTGTTTCAGCATGGAGAGGCTGTCAGAGAGATGTTTCGGGCCGTCGTCTATTTTGGGAAGAATATGGGCGTGAAAATCAATCATGCGGATCAGCTTCCTTATATTACAATGTTTTAATATAGGTTTTTACAAGTTCCTCCAAGAGTTCGTCGCGCTCCACGCGCACAATCATGCCGCGGGCGCCGTTATAGCTGGTGATATAGGTGGGGTCTCCGGAAAGGAGATATCCGACCATCTGGCTGATCGGGTCGTAGCCTTTGATTTTTAACGCATCGTAAACCGCCGCGACGATCTCGCGGACTTCCCGTTCCTTGTCATGCTCCAGGTTTATTTTCATGGTTTCGTTGAATTCCATGGTTCGTCCCTCCTTCTGGTTCCCACGGCAACCGGTCGCCGTCTTCTTTTAAATGGGTTAAAATATCGCCGATGCCTTCTCCCGTATAGGAGCTGACGCGATAAATTGTGGTACAGCCGGCCAGCCTGAGCCATTGCTCCGCCCGGCGGGGGGCGGCGTGCGGCGCGTCAATTTTGGTGACAATGCCGATGACCTCCCTGTTGGCAAGGGGGGTGATACAAGGGCTGAACAGGGAATACGGTTCCGTCGCGCTGGCGAGCAGCCCTACGACCTGCGCCTCAAATGTATACATAGCCAGGGCGGCGCCCAGGTTCTTAGTTTCAGCATATTCGCCGGGCGTGTCAATTATGACGTCAAAATGGTTGACATACTGTGTTTTGTGATAATGTATTTTTTCGCCGCGGAGCGCCTGGATCAGCGTCGTCTTCCCGCTGCCGCTCCGGCCGATTAAAATGATCTTTTTCATCAGGTCCTGGTGACCTCGCAAACCGCAAAGCCCAAGGTGTCCCGCACATAGCTGACAACCGCGTTGATGGCGGACTCCGTGTCGGATACCATCCCCGTCACAATCAATGTGCCGCTGAAGCGGTCGACAAAGCCCAAATCCACATTGGCGGTCTTAATGGCGATATCCGCCGCAATGACGGCGGTTTCAGCCGGGCTCACGGTCAGGATGCCGATGGCGGAGCGGGCGTAGTCCAAGTCGGGGTTTAAGCCCAGCTTTTGATAGAGGACGGCGTCCGGGCCTGAGATGATATGCGCCAGCGTGACCTGTTTCCCGGGCACCAGCTCCTGGATGATCCGCAGCTTGTCTTTTCCGTTGTCGGTAAGCAATTCATTTATATCCATATGCAACCCTCTTTGCATCTCAGTTCTAAATATGGTTTATTATATCATTTTGGGCGAAAAAAATCAAGCGGTGAAATGTAACAATTCAAAAACATTGACAATGGGGTTTTTCGGTAGTATGATAATGGCAGGAAGCTGCGAAAAATACACTGTGAGAAAAGAGCGTGTTATGTGAATAGGAAAGTTTTAAAATGGATTGTGAAAAACGGGCGGAAGAGCGTGTTGTTCATTGTGCTGCTGACGGTCTTGAGCATTGCGCTGTCCCTGTTGTCCCTGCAGTTTGTAACGGCGTCCAGAAACGTCATCAATATCGCCGTGGGGCAGATGGACGGGGTGCTGCGCAGCGCGTGCCTGTATTTGGTCGTATTGCTGCTGGTGCGGCTGTTTTTGCAAATCTCCATCAACTATGCAAATGTGCATGCCAATTCCAGATTTGAAATCGAGCTGAAGCGGCATGTGTTTAAAACACTGATCAATAAGGACTATCTGGCGGTATCCCAATTCCATTCGGGGGAGCTGTTAAACCGCATCAACAGCGACGTCTCTGTTATTGTAAACGGCATTGTCACCATCATCCCCGCGTTTGCGCTGTTTGCCACCAGCCTGGTCGGCGGATTCTGGATGCTGTACAGCATCGACCGGTTCCTGGCGCTGTTGATCCTGGCGGTGGGGCCGCTTGTATTTTTGGGCGCGCGGGTGTACAGCAAGCGGTACAAGGTGCTGCACAAGGACTGCCAGGAAGCGGAGGGGAAGACAAAGTCGTTCATGCTGGAGATTTTGCAGAACATCCTGGTGGTGAAGTCGTTCAGCAATGAAAACGTGGTGCTGGACAAGAGCGAGGAGCTGCAGCGGAACAATTACCGGCTCAAGGTGAAACGCACAACGGTTTCTGTGTTTGCCCATGTGGGGATATTCCTGGTGTTCAACGCCGGATATTATTTCGCCCTTGCATATTGTGCCTATCGCCTGTCCGCGGGGCAGCTGACCTATGGGGACCTGATGGCGGTGCTGCAGCTGGTAAACCAGATCCAATCCCCGTTTAAGAATATTTCCGGCCTGGTGCCGCGGATTTTTGAGGTGGCGGCATCGGTGGAGCGGCTGATGGAGCTGGAGGGGCTGCGGGAGGAGTCCCGGACGGGCAGGAGCCTGCCCAAAACGGCGTATGAGGAGATGGAAGCGCTGGTATTTGAGAACGTGACGTTTTCCTATAATGCGGACTCCGTGGTGGCGGATATGAATTTTTCCATCAATAAAGGGGAATGCGTGGTGGTGGCGGGCGAATCCGGCGTTGGGAAAAGCACGGCGATGAAGCTGCTGCTGGGTATACTGGAGCCGGACTGCGGTTCTATTTATCTGAAAACGCATCGTGAAAAAATCAAGCTGGGAAGGGCCACCCGGGAGCTGTTTGCCTATGTCCCCCAGGGGAACCTGATCCTGTCGGGGACCATCCGGGAGAACATCTGCTTTGCCCGGGCGGACGCGGCGGAAGCGGAGATCATACAATGCGCAAAAATCGCGCAAATTTGGGATTTTATTTCCTCCCTGGAGGAAGGGCTGGATACGGTGATCGGCGAAAAGGGATTGGGGCTGTCTGAAGGGCAGGCCCAGCGGATATCCATCGCCCGGGCGCTGCTGTACGGCGCGCCGGTGCTGCTGCTGGACGAATCCACCTCCGCCCTGGACAGCCAGACAGAGGCGGCGCTTTTGCAAGCGGTGCGCGGTATGACGGATAAAACCTGCGTGATCGTTTCCCATAAGCAGGCGGCATTTGACATTTGTGATAAAGTGGTGTACATCAATAAACAAGCAAAATAATGAAAAAAGGATTATCAAATGATAATCCTTTTTTCGCGGAAAATTTTGCCCCCCGGCATGCTTTCCGCATGTCATTTACAAGCAGCCTTCCTGAGATGCCATAAAATTTAAAACAACACCAATAGCCATTATACGAACTGGATCATGAAACATCAAGAGCAAAGCGCAAGATTT
>DVND01000040.1 GCA_018714645.1 Candidatus Avimonoglobus intestinipullorum | reverse complement strand
AAGCCTGTAATAGCCCCTTATAGGGGCTGTGCAAACCACCAGTTTACTGGTGGTTATGATTGGAAAAAACGCTGCATTCATTTTCCAGCAAAATGCCTAATTTCCAAGCATTATTTTGACAGTTTATTTTGCGTGTTTTTCATTTTATAAAAAAACAGAATTGGACATACTGAATTTAGAACAACATTTCAAAATGCCGAAAGGAAGAACTGCCATGTCGAAAATCATTGTCAAAAACAGCGGGGCTTTGCAGGGGGAAATTGAAGTCAGCGGTTCAAAAAACAGCGCGCTGCCGATCATTGCGGCGTGTATTTTAAACGAAGGGCGCAATGAATTGTCGGGCTTGCCGGATTTGAGCGACATCCATATCATGTTCAGCCTGATGGAGAGCCTGGGCGCGCGGATAGAATTTGCAAGCGGGAAAACAATTGTCAATTGTGAACATATTACGAATTACACCACGCCCTATGAGCTGGTGGGGAAGATGCGCGGGTCGTTTCTACTGGCGGGGCCGCTGCTGGCGCGGGCTGGCCGGGCGCGGATCGCCATGCCCGGCGGCTGCCCCATCGGCACGCGCCCCGTGGACCTGCATTTAAAGGGCTTCGCCGCGCTGGGCGCGGACATTTCCCAGGGACATGGCTATATTGATTTAAAAGCAAAAAACAAATTGGCAGGCGCAAAAATTTATTTGGATTTCCCAAGCGTGGGCGCCACGGAAAACATTCTCATGGCGGCGGTGACGGCGCTGGGGGAAACCGTCATTGAAAACGCGGCGGTGGAGCCCGAAATTGTGGATTTGGCGGAATTTTTAAACAAACAGGGCGCGCAGATTGAAGGCGCGGGAACAGATACCGTCCGCATTGCGGGGGTGCGGGAATTAAAAGGGACGGCGCATCAGATCATCCCGGATCGGATTGAGGCGGGTACATTCATGGTGGCATTTTCCGCCACGCGCGGCACAGGGCGTATCAAAAACATCAATTTTTCCCATGTAAAGCCCGTGGCGGCAAAACTTGCCGAAATGGGCGTGGAGATGCGGTGTGGCCCGGATTATATTGACATTGACGCCGCAAAAAAACTGACAACCGCCGATATTAAAACGCTGCCGTTCCCGGGTTTCCCCACGGACATGCAGGCGCCGTTTTCCGTGCTGCTCAGCACGGTTGAAGGCACGGGCATGATTGTGGAGACGGTGTTTGAAAACCGCTTTTTGCATGTGGGCGAGCTGAAGCGGATGGGGGCAAACATCCGCATTGACGGCAGGACCTCTGTGGTGGAGGGGGTAAAACGCCTGTCAGGGGCGCAGGTGAATGCGCTGGACCTGCGCGGCGGCGCGGCGCTGGTGCTGGCGGGGATGGTCGCCAAAGGCGACACGCAGATCACCGGCGTGGAGCATATTGAACGGGGTTATGAAAACCTGGTGGGCAAGCTTTCCAAAATCGGCGCAAAAGTGTATTCTGAAAAATAAATCCTGTTTCCATTTCGGACAATTTATGATATACTATACATAATAGATATATCGTATAAGGTTGTATAAACAGGATGTACTGTTGTATAATTTCAGTTTTTTGGAGGAATGGATATGCCGCTGGAGGTCATACGGGGCGCGGCCGGCGCCGGAAAAAGCGAAGCATGCTATGCGTCCATTGCGGCGCATATGCAAAAGGGGCTCTGCCAACGGGCGATTATGGTTGTGCCCGACCAGTGTTCCTTTAATGCGGAAAAGGACATGACGGCCCGGTTCGGCGGCCTGGGGCTGAATGGGATTGAGGTTATGACGTTCTCCCGGCTGGTCTCCCGGTTCGGGCGGAAAAAAGCCGCCAAATACCTGACCCCCGCCGGGAAGCAGATGCTGGTCCTGCGGGCGGTGCTGGCGCAGGATGGAAAAGAAAACATCTTTCGCGAAAGCTTCCAAAAGCCCGGCTTCATTGACGCGGTGGCGGACATGCTTCAGGAGTTCAAACGGTACATGGTCGCGCCGGAGACGCTGCTGAAGCAGGCCGAGCGATGCGAAAGCGCCCTGTTAAAGCAAAAGCTGCAAGCGCTGGCCGCCATCTACGAGACATACCTGGATCTGGCCCGGGGGCAGTTTTTGGACAGCGAGGAGGATTTGCCGTCTCTGGCGGCGTACATAGAGACAACAGACATATTTTCCGGGACGGGGTTCTGGTTTGACGAATTTTCCGATTTCCTGCCCCAGCATTATCTGCTCCTGCGGGCGCTGGTAAAAAAGGCCCAGTCCGTCCATGTGGCGCTGGCGTTGCCCGAAAATGCGGACGCAGAGGTGTATCAGGTACCCCTGGCAACGCTTGGGCGGCTGCGGCGCTGCTGCGGCGCGGGGGAACTGCGGGAGACCGCGGTCGCCGGCGCATACCGGCATATCGCGTCGGAGGAACTGGCATTTTTTGCCGCCCATTACAATGACTGGACAAAAAGCTATCCCCATAAAACAAAGGATATCCACGTTTTCCAGGCACGGGACCTCTATGCGGAGGTGGAGCATCTGGCGGGGGAGATCACCGCGCTGGTACAGAGCGGCGCATACCGCTACAGGGACATCAGCGTCCTCTGCGGACGGGAGGAGCAATACAGCCACATCATTGAGGCGGTGTTCCGCGACAGCGGCATCCCCTATTACACAGATTTAAAAGACGCGGTGACGGAGCATCCGATTATCGTGCTGGTGCTGGCATTATTTGAAATCCAGACGCATAATTGGAGCTATGACGCGGTGTTTCAATTCCTGCGGACGGGCTTTCTATACCGCCGGGATGCGGATGGGACGATTGAGCGGTTCCCGGAGGAGGAACTGGATTTATTGGAAAATTATGTGTTAAAGCATGGAATCCGGGGGAAAAAGGCCTGGTTCAGCCCGTGGGAGGAGACAACGGGCGGCGCGTTCGGCGGCGTGCTGGACGGCGCCCGCGGGACGGACGACGACATGGAACAGCTCAACCGGACGCGGGAGGCCATCATCCAGCCGTTTGCGAAATATTTAGAGCAAACAAAGGGACGGAAAACCGTACGGGAAATTGCCGGCGCGCTGTTTGGATTTTTGGAGGACATCCGGCTCTATGAGGGCCTGACGCTGGAGATGGAAGAGCTGAACGGGCAGGGCCTGCGGAACGAAGCGGAGCAGTATGGGCTAATCTGGAACCTGCTGGTGGATGTTTTAGACCAGATGGTGGTCACCATGGGGGACGCACGCTGCTCCAAGGAGGAATTCGGCAGGTATTTGCAGGCGGGGCTGTCCAAATGCATGCTCAGCATCATCCCCTCCGGGCTGGACTGCGTGACGGTGGGTTCCCCAGACCGGAGCCGCCAGCAGCACGTCAAGGCGCTTTTCATCATTGGCGCGGTACAGGGGGAGCTGCCGCGGGAGATGGCCACCGAGGGGCTGCTGTCGGATGCGGACCGGGCGGCGCTGGCGGACGGATTGGCGGAGGAAGGCCTGGAATTGGCGGAGGATACGAAGCGGAAATTGTCCGCGGAGACCTATAAGCTGTTTCGTTCCATCACGGCTGCGGAGCAGAAGCTTTTTGTCAGCTATCCGGTGGTGGACGCGTCCGGGACGGCGCTGCGCCCGGCGCAGCTGGTCTGGGATTTGATGAAAACCTTCCGGCAGCTGGATATCAGCGACGATGTGGTGCGGCAGGGCACAATACTGCATACGCCAAAGCGCATGCTCAACGAGCTGCTGCTGCAGGGGCCTTCCGCCCCGGGGATGCAGGCGCTGTATGCGTGGTTTGTATCCAGGGACGAATGGCGGGACAGCCTGCAATTGATCGACCGGGCGGCGCAGTACCGGCGCAGGGTCCCCCGTATATCGCCGCAGGATGCGGAGGCGCTGTATGGAAAAACGGGCCGCTACAGCGTCAGCCGGTTAAACGAATTCGGGAAGTGCCCGTTTGCGTATTTTGTGAAATACGGCTTGCGGGCGCAGGAGCAGGAGGTCTGGCAGATTCAGAAATTTGAGCTGGGGAGCCTGATGCACTGGGCGGTCTGCGAATACTGCAAGGCGGTGGACGGCGGCGCGCCCGACCTTTGCACCCTGAAGGCGCGCTGGAACGCGCTGACAGCGGAACAGAGCCGCCGTATTATTGAAGAGATTATGGGGCGGGCGGAAGAACGGATCTTGCAGGCGCTCCGGCACGACCAGAAAAAGGTGCGCTATTACTTGATGCGCATGCAGAAAACCCTCAGGCGGTCTGTGGAGGTCGTCCGCCGGAGCATCGCCGCGGGGGATTACGCCGCAGTGTGCTATGAGCAGGACTTCCAGATACATATTCAATGGAAGGAACGCCAGATCAGCCTGACGGGCACCATCGACCGCATTGACATGGCGGAGGATGCGCAAGGCGTGGACCTGCGCGTGGTGGACTATAAATCGGGGAAAAAGGAGTTTGATATCGTTTCCATTTACAATAAACAGGACATGCAGCTGATTGTGTACGCCATTGCGGCGCTGGAGCTGTACAGGGCCGGCGCGGTGCGGTTTGCGCAGCCGGGCGCGGCGGCGGACATCGGCGGCGTGCTGTACAACAAGCTGCGGGACGACATCAAGGCGTGCCGCGGGACGGAGGAAGAAGCCGCCCTGGAGGCGGAGAAAGAATTGCAGGCCGACGGGCTGGTGGTGCTGGACGAAACAGACGGCAAATATGATTTAAAAGGCGTTTACAGGACCGACCGCCGGCTGGAGCGCGGGGAGGCCGCCGCATGCGACTTCATGAAGCTGAAGCTGAAAAAAGACGGCTATCCGGACGCGTCCTCCAAGGTGACGAGCCGGGAGCGGTTCCGGCTGCTGATGGACTATGTGAAAAAGGCCGCCGTGGACGCGGACAGGCGCATCAAGGGCGGGGAAATCGGGATCACGCCCTATTGCGACGCCTATTCCGCCGCGTGCGACTATTGCCCGTTTGGGGAGATCTGTCTCCATCGGGAAACCGGCGGCGCGCCGGAAAAGCCGGGCGGCGCGGTTTGGGAAAAGATGCGCGAGGAGGTGGAAGAATGAGCAAAACACGCTGGAA
>DVND01000039.1 GCA_018714645.1 Candidatus Avimonoglobus intestinipullorum | reverse complement strand
AAGAAAAAAATCAAGGGGGGAAAGAAAAATGGATAAAAAAATCAAGATTGGCGTGATTGGCGTAGGGAGTATTTCCAATTGCCATATTCAGGCATATCAAAAAAATCCCAATGTGGAGCTGTATGCATTTTGTGATATCGATGAAGAACAGCTGCGGAAGATGGGGGAAGAGTATGGAATCAGCCGGCTTTATACGGATATCGATGCAATGCTGGCGCTTAAAGAGCTTGATGCGGTCAGCGTATGTACCTGGAATTCCGCCCACGCGGACTGTGCAATCGCCGCGCTCAATGCCGGCAAGCATGTGCTTTGTGAAAAGCCCATGTCGGTCAGCCGCGAAAAGGCGGAAGAGATGAAGGCCGCTGCAGATAAAAACGGAAAACTGCTCATGATTGGATTTGTTCGGCGGTATGGCAATGATTGTGCGGTTTTAAAGGACTTTATTGAAAAGGATTATTTCGGCCCGCTGTATTATGCCAAAGCCACCTATCTCCGCCGGAACGGGAACCCCGGCGGCTGGTTCGGCGACAAATCCCGTTCCGGCGGCGGCCCCCTGATCGACCTCGGCGTGCATGTAATTGATCTTGTCCGCTATCTGATGGGGAATCCCAAGCCGGTTTCCGTGTATGGGGCCACATTCCAAAAGCTGTATGACAGAAAAAACATCAAGAAAATAGGCGGCTATGCATCGGTTAGTAAATCAGACCGGGATATTTGCGATGTGGAGGATTTGGCTGTGGCGATGATCCGTTTTGGAAATGGCGCGGTGCTGTCGCTGGAAGCCAGCTTCAGCCTGAACCTGAAGAAGGACGAAGGGAAAATTGAACTGTTTGGGACAAAGGGCGGCGCAAAGCTTGATCCGGAGCTGGAGATATACACAGAGATCAACGATTATCTAGCCGACATCCAACTGGACTATCCTACTGCGCTGAATTTTGACGACATATTTGAAAAGGAAATCAACCATTATGTGGACTGTATTCTCAATGGCACGCCGTGCCGCGCCCCGGCAGAGGACGGCGTTACGCTGATGGCTATTTTAGATGCAATCTATGAGTCGGCCGAAACAGGCCATGAAGTCCTTTTATAAATGGGAGGCGGACTATGAAGATTGCAGTTAGTTCATACAGCTTCTCCGGTGTGATGCAGACCGGGGAGTACAATCAGTTTACAATCATTCAAAAAGCGAAGGATATGGGGTTTGACGCCATTGAGTTCGTGGACGTAATTCCCCACGATGGGAGCGCGCCGGAAGACTATGCAAAAAAGCTCCGTGCGGAGTGCGCACGGGTGGGTTTGCCGGTTTCCAATTTTACTTTTGGCGCGGATTTTATCAATTGCCCGGACACACAGGCGGAAATTGAACGGGTGCAGGGCATGGTGGACTTGGCAGAGGCGCTGGGGGCAAAAAGCATCCGGCATGACGCGACGGTGGGAAAACCGGGTATATCTTTTGATAAAGCCCTGCCCGTCCTGGCAGACGCCTGCCGGCAGGTGACAGAATATGCGGCGCAAAAAGGGATTGTTACCATGGTGGAAAACCATGGGGTTTTCTGCCAGGACAGCCGGCGGGTAGAGCAGTTGTATAATGCCGTGGACCATCCGAATTTCGGGCTTCTGTGTGATATGGGGAATTTCCTCTGTGCAGATGAGGATCCGGCAAAAGCCTTTGGGATTGCTGCGCCCTATGCGCGGTATGTCCATGCGAAGGATTTCCATATCAAGCCCGCGTCGGAAAGCGACCCGGGAGAGGGATTCTTCCGGAGTCGGAACGGCACGTACCTGCGGGGCGCGATTATTGGCCACGGCAATGTCCCTGTGAAGCATTGCCTGGCCGCGTTAAGACGTGCCGGTTATCAGGGAAGTATTGCCATTGAGTTCGAGGGGATGGAGGACACCCTGAAAGCGTTGGAGATTGGACTGGCGAATCTGAAGCGGTATATTGCTGAGGCAGGGATGTAATACACGGGTATTCTGCTATGGGCGGAAAAATTGGATATTTAAAATAACCCCATTTCTCTATGGTTCCACACCATAAAGAAATGGGGTTTGAAATTTTCATGAGCCGATATAATCGCAGCGGCTCAGGCCTCTTTATTTTTATTATATAACAGCAGCAGCCCCTTTAAGAGCAAATCGTCATCCAGATGGATTTCATGGACACAATGCGTTGTGACAAAGGACGCCAACCCACCCGTTGCCACAATTGTCGTCTTTTCGCCCAGTTCCGCTTCAATGCGGTCGATCATGCCGTCCATCATGGCGGCGTTGCCGTACACAATGCCGCTTTTCATATAGTCCACTGTATTTTTTGCAATGATATTGCCGGGGGCGTCAAAGCTGATACTTGGCAGCTGGGAAGTCCGCGCTGAAAGCGCATCCAGGGAAATCTGGATCCCGGGCAGGAACGCGCCGCCGCGGTAGACGCCCTGTTTGTCGATAACGGAAATGGTGGTGGTGGTGCCGAGGTCGAAGATGATCAGCGGCGGCCGGAACCGGTCCAGCGCGGCGACCGCGCCGACGATCAGATCGCTGCCAATCAAATCCGGCGTATCCAGGTCAATTTGCAGGCCGTGGTTCATATGGACATTGACCTCCATGGGCGCGGAGCCGGTGAGCGTTTCCAGCGCATGTGCCAAAACATGGTTCAGCGGCGGGACGACAGAGGAAATAATTTCCCCATCCAGTGCCCGGGGGTCAATTTTATGGACGTCTAAAATATTTTTAAAAAGGACCGCATACTCCATATCGGTTTTTTCGCGGTCTGTGGCGATTCTGCACCCGAAATGCAGGCTGTGTTCGTCGATACAGCCCGCGACAATGTTGGTGTTTCCCACATCCAGCGCTAAAATCATGTCAAACTCCTTCCCGGGCCGGCCTGTTTACCGTTTCAAGGGCTTTGTACAGCACCGGAACCAATACAATTGCGGCAATCAGCTCAATCACGCCGTTGATACCGATGATGGTGAGCCAGATTGTTTTAAACAGTTCAAAAAAGTCCGTGTATATTTTGATCATGCCGCCAAACAAATACAGGGTCGACAGCACCAATACCGTATTTGTCAGTGTGCCGACAATCGCCGCAGCGCCCGCCGCCACAACGGAATGTACATTTTTTTTGCGCAGGCCGGAAAATACGAGCCCGGCAAACAGCCCCACCAAGATCCGTGGCAGGACGGAGATAAGCGGGTTGATAAACGGCGCCCAAATGGGATTGGTAAAGGCGCGGAGCACACAGGTGACCCCCCAGATACCGCCCAGGACTGCGCCGTATTTCCAGCCCAAAAAAACAGCACCCAAAATGACGACAATGTGCAGCGTAGTTATTTCCACCGGGCCATAGGTGATATACCCAAAGTATGGCGTGACGGTCATAACGACGATGAGAGCCGCAAAAATGGACGCTAAAACAAGACTTCTTACATTTTTTTTCATTTTTATTACCTCCTGCTACTGCTCCCATAGTTTGGGATGCAATGCGTATTTGTATACACCATTATACGGAATCGCGCCGGAAAAGTCAAGGAGGTTCTTGTGAAATGGTGAAAAATTTGGTATAATGAATAAAAATAGAG
>DVND01000038.1 GCA_018714645.1 Candidatus Avimonoglobus intestinipullorum | reverse complement strand
AAGAAAAAAATGGATTTGAGCCGCGGCATTTTTGAAGAAATCCTGAAGGAGCTTGAAGCGGCTGGTGCGCTGGAAAAAAATGAAATGATTTTCCATGAGGAATATTTGAAACTGATTTTGAACCGCATGGTGCAAAAAGAGGGCATCCGCCTCTTATTCCATACCACGGTTATTGGCGTGGACAAAGAGGGGGAGACCATCAAGACCGTGACCGTGGCGAACAAATCGGGAATTCAAAAATTTGCGGCGGATTATTTTATCGATGCCACGGGCGATGCGGATTTGGCAGTTTTATGCGGCTGCCCGCACCATCTGGGCCGGGAGGAGGATTCCCTTTGCCAGCCCATGACGCTGTGTTTCCGGCTGGCAAATGTGGATTTGGAAAAATATGAGCAGTCGAGAGGGCGGATCAACAACCTCTATCAAGAGATGCAAAAAGCGGGGAAAATCAAAAATATCAGAGAGGATGTCTTGATTTTCCACAACATGGTCAACGGCGTGCTGCATTTCAATTCCACACGGATTGTTAAGAAAAATCCCGTAGATGCGTTTGATGTGACGGAAGCTGAGATAGAGGCGCGGGAACAGGTGTTTGAGCTGTACGAATTTATGAAAAACAACATCGACGGATTCCAAAACAGCCAGCTGATTATGACCGCGCAGCAGATCGGTGTGCGGGAGAGCAGGATGATTGACGGCGAATACGTGCTGACCGGGGAAGATTTGGTGGCGTGTACCAAATTTGAGGACGCCATCGCCGCAGGGAATTATGACATTGACATTCACAATCCCGAAGGGAGCGGCACCAGCCATTATTATTTCCCGGAAGGGACGTATTACACCATTCCATACCGGAGCCTCCAGCCGAAAAACGCGGACAATCTGCTGGTGGCAGGCCGCTGCATTTCCTCTACGCACGAAGCGCAGGCGTCCTACAGGATTATGCCGATTGTATGCTGCATTGGGGAAGCGGCGGGCACTGCGGTCGGCCTGGCAGCGCAGGCAGGCGTTGGCGTAAAGGCTGTGGATGTACCCAGCCTGCAAGCGACTTTGAAAAAAAATGGAGCATTTTTTTAAAAAACTCTTTACAAATGGCGGGAATTCGTGTATAATAAGTTTCAGCGTTTATACATATTCCTGCAGGCATAGTTAAATGGTATAACAATAGCTTCCCAAGCTGTTGTTGCGGGTTCGATTCCCGCTGCTTGCTCCATATTGCGGTAAGCCTTTTGGCTTACCGCATTTTTATTGATATTTTTAGACGCGTAATGCGGTGTCAATACTTCCGTGCCTTTTATATAGATAAAAAACGGGGATGCAGACATAGTCTTTGGGTTTAAATTTCCAAAAACCATGCCCGCATCCCCTGCTGAGGTTAAGCGCTGCATTAGCCTCTTATATGGCCATGCAAGCCATCAGTTTACTTGTGGTAAGATTTTTCATACCGTATCAGTCGATGAGGTATGCGTCCCATTCTCCATTCCAAGTCGCTGTTTCGCCTTCGACCGTCGCCCCTGTCAGGACATCCTCCGGGTCGCCGGATACGGTGATGACATCGGCAACGTCAAACGCCCGGACTGTGAAATCGGGTTTTATATATGTTTTCATGCTCGCGTCCTCCTTTACTGCATTGCGCCGTTGACAGAGACAGCGTCAAAATCGCAAATAACCGCATTCTCTGCACCCTCTACAACCATAAACGACTGCGCCATAATCTCTTTATTAAAATACTCTTCCGGAATGCCTGTCAGGTCCGCCGCATAGGTGTCATCTTCATTAATAGACTGCTTGTATTCAACAACCGCCTTTAAATCCCAATTATTATTATTTTTTTCAAATACATCCAGCGGCAGGATATACGTCCCGAACGACGACGCCGTTCCCGTCAGCTTATCTACCTTTGTGATGAACCGGAGCTTCCCCGTCGTTTCTGTTTCGCCCGTTACTTTGATGGCGTCCACCGCGTCCGCGCTGATTTTCACTGTCTTCGTATTATCACTTACACCGAACGTGCCATCGCCATTGTCTACGGGAGCGAACCCTTCGGCACAATATTCCGCGGCAACCGGAGAACTGAATGTGCCGCCGGTTACAAACCCTGTGATGTTCTGGCTATAAATAGCTTCTGTGCCACCATTTCTGGTCTTAAATACACCATCCTGAATATCGATTGTAGTTTGTGTCACAGGGGGCTGCGGCGTACCAGCCATATGATTTTTCTCATATATAGCATACAGCCCGTCAAATTCACCGCCAGTAATATGGATTGCCAACGGCGCATCCGTAATGTGCTTACTGATCACAAGCGCAGGACCAAAAACAGTATTCCCATCATTGCTGTTCCGCGACACCAGCGTCGAATTTAACCCTACAATCTTACCACCATCAATATTCAGCGTACCGGTCCGCATCTCAATACCTGTAGCGCTTTGAATGAGTCCGCCATGAATATTCAGCGTACCGGGCTGCGGATGATAGATCGCCGTGCTATCCGGCGTCACAAGTT
>DVND01000002.1 GCA_018714645.1 Candidatus Avimonoglobus intestinipullorum | reverse complement strand
AAAACAGCTTTTGTATCATTATAATACAAACGCGGGAGATAGTCAAACCGAATATTCTTAAAGATTTATTAATTATTTCTGAAGGCGCCAAAAAAACAGCCTCCGTGACTTAATGGCTTTAAACCACAGCGCTGTTTCTCTGGAACGGCCGCCAAAAGCCATATCGCTGGGGTCAAACGTCCCGGCGAAAGAAACGTTTTATGAGAGTGTGCAACACGGCCATCGGCACCATCCAGTTCCTATTATAACAGAAGTACATCAAAAAATCAACCATCATCCGGCCCCCTATTCCTCCCGACGTTTTACAAGCCGCAGCGTTACCACGGTCATATCATCCGACAGCTTTGGATAGGCCTTGCGCACCGCTTCATTCAAAATCAGCTCCGCCAATTCCTCCATGTCCCGGTCCTCCAGCCGCAGGATTTTTTTGATCCACTCCCCGCGCATCACGCCGTATCCCGTTTCGCTTACACCATCCGAAACCAGGACAATGCAATCGCCGCCGGACAGCGTCCTGCCGGCCACAGCCGGCTTCGCCTCCTCCAAAATCCCAATCGGCAGGGTCTTCGCCTCGACGGTTTCCACCGCCCCGTTATGCTTGATGTAACTCTCTGCACAGCCTACCTTCAAAAATTCCGCATCCCCCGTCCGCAGATCCACCTCCAGCAAATCCACCGTGGTAAAGGCTTCCCGCTCCGCCTTCAGGGCAAGGGTGGAATTGATCATATTCACCGCCGTTTCCTTTTCCAGCCCCGCCTTTAAAAACCGTGCCAGCAGCTCCGCCGTCATACTGCTTTCCTGCAGCGCTTCGCTGCCGCTGCCCATGCCGTCACACAGTACAACATAATACTTGTCCTCTGTTTCAAAACATTTGAGCGTATCCCCCGATACCGCCTGTCCCTCCTTTGTCCTTTGCCGGACGCCCGTTTCCACCGCATACAGGTTATCCGCAATGAGCTTGAGCGTTTCCCCTTCCTGCATGACCTTCATCCGGATCCCCATAATTTCCGACACAAGCTCCTGCACCGTCTCCCGCTCCGCCGCCGGGCTGACATAGACCTCATAGCCGCCGCGGGCATTTTCCAGCACACTGACCTCTTTCACAAAAACCCCCGCCCGCAGGAGCGCTCCCGAAATTTTCTTTTCCCGCTCCGCCTGGAAACAGAACCCGCCCTCCACCTCATGGGACAGCTCCCGCATAATATTGGAAATCTCATGGTACTGCTGTGCCACCAGCCCCCGCCCCATGGAAGCCTCGCCCTTCCAAAGGGCATTTTGCTTATACAGCTCGTACACATGGTTAAACGCCGCCACAAACCCTTCCGGAGCGATACACCGCTGCTTGAAGACAATCGGCAGATTGTGCATGTCACAGTATCCGTCCCGCTCCATGGTTTCAAAAATCATATACGCCTGCCTGCAGGTTTCTTCAAATTTGGTTTTCCAGCACTCCTCCGCCATGCGGCATTCTGTGCAGGCCCGCGCCGCAACCTCGTCAATCAGCCTGTCCACGTTGCCCGCGTACATCTCCCGCTGTTTTTCGGGAACGGCCAGAAAGTGCTCCGCCAAATCGCCAAAAGCCTTTGCAAAGCTTTTTAGCTCCCCCGACAAATACTCCTTGACCCGTACATCGCTTTTCGGCGTCTTCACGCAAAACACCGCGCCGATTGCCCCGCTGATTTTTTGATGTATAAACTGGGGCAGCATTGCATACAGTATACAAGCTGCAAACAGCTCCGTCAGCGTGATGGGCAGACGGTTTACATCACCCAGGTACAGCAGGCTGACCGTAACCCCCAAAAGGAACCCCAGCGAACCCCCCAGCCGGCCGAACAATTTCAGCAGGTTCGCAAGGACGGCACTCAGGCCAAAAATGCCTGCCAGCAACACGGCCTCCGGCCGGTTCATGCTGCAGATAAATCCCGCCGCCATTCCAAAACAGCCCGACACCGCCACACCTGCATTCATTGACACCGCCAGCACCATCAAAATCCCCAGAAGCACCGCCAGATCGATCCCGAAGGGCAGCGCCACGCCGGAAACGCCCATCAGCAACACGCCAAGGACCACCACCGCAGATACAATCTGCTCCTGGGAGGCCTCCCTGTGCGCCCGTCCTTGGAACAACGCATCCGTACAACGGAACACGTGATACATCATCGCCGCAAGAAGGCTCTCCGCCAACAGCACTGCCATGGAATACAGCGCCGTGCCGCCTGCCAGCGCGCTGTACAGGCCTCCAATGAATACACAGCCGCCGCAGACCGCCATGGTCATCAGCTTATTGTC
Source organism: Candidatus Avimonoglobus intestinipullorum (assembly GCA_018714645.1). Classification (GTDB taxonomy): domain Bacteria; phylum Bacillota; class Clostridia; order UBA1381; family UBA1381; genus Avimonoglobus; species Avimonoglobus intestinipullorum. Next base: position 840 of record DVND01000002.1, on the reverse strand, counting down.
CTCCCGCAGTTTCAGCTCCGAATAGAGCCAGAACAGCACACAGGCAATCAAATACTTCCCCACATTGCCGCCCGCCGTATAAACGCCCAGCGCCATGGCAATTGCTCCCAGATACGCGGTTTCCATGCTTGTACACGCCGCAAAACAAGCCACCCCAAAGGGCAGCGCCCCCAACACCATCGACCGCGCCGCGATCAGGAGCAGCCCGCTCCTGCAAACGTCCGGCCAGCCGGGCAGCCGGAAAATACGGCTTGTCCGCTTTGACAATACGACCTCTTTCATACCCTTTTTATCCTCCTCAATCACTGGTTACCGTCTATTATACCACCCAGCTTGTCATTATTTTGTCATTTATTATTGTCAAATTATGACATAAAATTGACACGAATTTTATGAAACATTCGACAGTTCGTTACAATTTTATTTTAATTTTGTTACAAAGGTAGCTTTTTTTCGAATATAGTGTTATAATACATAAAAATATTGCGAATGGTAGCAGATCATCGAGAATGGAGTCGGTATGCGTATACTTGTTTTTTCAGATACACACGGCGATATTTCCGGCTGTACCCATCTGTTGCGGACAATCCTTGGGGTGGATATGGTGCTTCATGCCGGGGATCACGCCGGTGATGCGAAAGCACTCGCTGCCCTGTTCCCTGAAATCCCGGTGGAATATGTGCGCGGGAATTGCGACGGAGATGTCACGGAACTTGAAAAAGTGGTCGAGGTCTGCGGGAAACAAATTTTTTTGACGCACGGGCATCTTTACCACGTCAAAACAGACTGCGAATACAGTACACTGGCCTCTAAAACAAAGGCGGAGGGGTATGATCTTAC
>DVND01000037.1 GCA_018714645.1 Candidatus Avimonoglobus intestinipullorum | reverse complement strand
ACAGAAAAAGGACTTTTCCATAGAGGTTTTTAAACAGCAGTTTGCACACTATAAAAAAATATTTGAACACAGCAAGGACGATATTGCTGCAATTTTTCAATATGCCGGTGAAAAGGCCGTTGTATTGGAGCTTGTTGACTTCAAGCTGGATTACGGCTTTGAGGATCCCGCGTATACGGGGATGCTGATGGGCGGTATCTGCGGGATTGCCTATAACATCCTGGCGCTGGTGGACAGGCATCTGGACCTGCGGGAAAAGCATGTGGACATCCGGCCCGATTTTCACAACAACTGTTTTCAGATGTCGTTTCAATGCATAGCGCGGCTGAAAAATGTGCATATTATGGTTATATTGTATAAAGTTATAAAAATTTATTTTAAAATCAAAAATTTATAAAGGACGAAGGGAGTTTTTCAAATGGCAGAACATCCAATACAGGGACTGATGGAAACCGCTATGAGCAATATTAAGATGATGGTGGACGTCAACACGATTGTGGGGGACGCGGTGACCGCGCCGGACGGTACGGTTATCATCCCGATTTCTACCGTCAGCTTTGGCTTTGGCGCGGGCGGCAGCGAATTCCCCAATAAGGGGACGGCGCAACCCGGTGTGAGCCAGGAATCATTGTTTGGCGGCGGCGCCGGCGGCGGCGCGAATGTAAACCCGGTGGCATTTTTGGTCGTCGGGAACGGCAACGTCCGTCTGCTTCCTGTCAATGGGACAACCTCTCCGGTGGACAAGGTCATCGACCTGATGCCGGAAATGGTGGACAAGGTAAACAGCGCGGTTTCCAGCCTTGCGGGGAAAATCATGAGCAAAAGCAAAAAAGAAAAGAAACAGGAGGAGCCAAAGGTCGTTGACGTTGTGGACGTACCGGAGCAGTGAGGGAAAAGGGGCTGTGCTTGCACAGTCCCTTCTAAAACGATTTTTGGAGAAGAGCTATGCCGATAACTACAAAAGACCAGATTTTAATGCGGGTGCAAAAGCCGACCCGCTACACAGGCGGCGAATTGAATGCCTGTATCAAAGATCCGGGAAACGTGGATGTGCGGTTCGCGTTTTGTTTCCCGGACGTGTATGAAATTGCCATGTCCCATTTGGGCATCAAGATTTTATACCATGTGTTGAATCAACGGGCGGATACATACTGCGAACGGGTTTTTGCGCCCTGGGGCGACATGGAACAGGAGATGCGCGCCCGGGGCATGAAGCTGTTTGCGCTGGAGACGGGCGATGCTATCACCAACTTTGATATTGTGGGCTTTACGCTGCAATACGAGCTGAGTTATACCAACGTGGTAAATATGCTGGATTTGGCGGATATCCCCGTTTGGGCGAAAGACCGGGACGAACGCCATCCGCTTGTCTGCGCCGGTGGGCCCTGTGCATACAACGGGGAGCCGCTGGCTGATTTTATTGATTTTTTCATGATGGGCGAAGGCGAGGACGTCATCAATGAGGTGGTGGACGCCTATAAAGCGTGGAAATTGGACGGAAAACGCAGCAGGATTGCGTTTTTAGAGAAGATTTCGCAAATTGAAGGGGTGTATGTACCTGCCTTTTATGATGTGTCCTATCATGAGGATGGGACGCTGAAAGAAGTTGTCCCGAACAACCCGCATGCAAAGCCGCGGGTGCGCAAGCGCATTATGTCCGATTTTGACACAGCCCCCGCGCCGGACGAGATTATTGTCCCCTTTGGCGAGGTCGTGCATGACCGGGTGATGCTGGAGATTTTCCGGGGCTGCATCCGGGGCTGCCGGTTCTGCCAGGCGGGGTATATCTACCGCCCCGTGCGGGAACGGAAGGCCGACACGCTGCTGAAGCTGGCTGAGGAGTTGCTGGTTACCAGCGGGTATGACGAAATTTCGCTGTCCTCGCTTTCCACCAGCGATTACCGGGAGTTGAAAACGCTGACCGACGGCCTCCTGGACATTACGGAACGGCAGAAAATCGGGCTTTCCCTGCCGTCGCTGCGGATTGACAATTTCTCGCTGGAATTGATGCAGAAGGTGCAGAAGGTGCGCAAATCCGGCATCACGTTTGCGCCGGAGGCGGGAACCCAGCGGCTGCGGGATGTGATCAACAAGAATATCACGGAGGAGCATATTTTAGAATCCACAGCCATGCTTTTTGCGGGCGGCTGGACAAATGTCAAGCTGTATTTCATGATTGGCCTGCCCACGGAAACCATGGAGGATGTGCGCGCCATCGCGGATTTGGCGCAGCGCGTCCTGGGCGTCTATTTTGAAGCACCCAAGGAGGAACGGGCGAAAAATATCAACATCACCGTCAGCACCTCCAGTTTTGTGCCGAAGCCGTTTACGGCATTCCAGTGGGCGGCACAGGACAGCCGGGAGCAGATCGTTGAAAAGCAGAATGCCTTGAAAGGCGCAATCAAATCCAAACGCATCCGCTATAGCTGGCATGACAATAAAACCAGTTATTTGGAGGGTGTGTTTGCCCGCGGTGACCGGCGGCTGTCCAAAGTGATTTACCGGGCGGTTAAAAATGGCTGCAAATTTGACGGATGGGGCGAATTTTTTCATTTTGACATCTGGATGCAGAGCTTTGCAGAATGCGGCATTGATCCCGATTTTTACTTGCGGGAACGGCATTATGAGGAGGTTTTACCCTGGGATCACATTGATGTTGGCGTGACAAAAGAATTTTTTATACGTGAAAATGAAAAAGCAAAACGGGCGGAAACAACCCCCAATTGCAGGGAACAATGCGCGGGCTGCGGCGCAAATTCATTTGGGGCAGGTGTTTGTTTTGAGTAATTATGTCATCAAATATACCCGCGGCGACGCGGTCAAATACATCTCCCATCTGGATTTTGTGCGCATGTTCCACCGGGCGGTGCGCCGTTCCGGGCTGCACATGGTTTTTTCCGGCGGTTTTAACCCGCACCCCATTATGACGGTGGCGATGCCGCTGTCGGTGGGCGTGACTTCGGATGGGGAATACATGAAAATTGCGTTTGAGGATGGGCACGGATATACGGAAGAAGGGATCAAAGACAGGCTCAATGGAGCGCTCCCGGCGGGATTTACGGTGTTAGCGGTGCAGCGGGTCGAGGGGAAGGAGCTGGATTTTACAAAGCTCGACCGGGCGGATTACATTGTGGAGGCATTGCTGGAACAGGAATGCACTGTGGATGTGGAGGCATTTTTGCAAAACAGGCAGCTATTGGT
>DVND01000036.1 GCA_018714645.1 Candidatus Avimonoglobus intestinipullorum | reverse complement strand
TTTTTTTCATGTATAATAAATTTAGGTGATTTTTATTGCCGCAATCGTTTTGATGGAAGGGGTGATAATGATGGAGGATCAGCAAATTTGCGGCGTGTGCAAGCATTTTATCCAGCATTACGTTTATATAGAAAGAGCGTTCCGAAAAATCCCTGCCGGGCATTGTATTTGCAAACGGTCAAAACGGGTCAAGGCGGGGCAAAAGGCCTGCGAACAGTTTCAACATAAAAAAAACAGGGCCTAGGCCCTGTTTTTTCACGAGAACATGGGGGTGGACAAGTACCGTTCGCCGGTATCCGGCAGGAGCACCACGACGGTCTTGCCTTTATTTCCCGGGCGTTTTGCCACCTGCGCCGCTGCATGGAGCGCCGCGCCGGAAGAGATGCCGACCAGGATCCCTTCGCGCTTTGCCAGTGCGTTTCCCGCTGCAAAGGCCTCTTCCGTGGAAACGGTGATGATTTCATCATACACAGATGGATCCAATGTATCCGGGACGAACCCGGCGCCGATGCCCTGCAGCTGGTGCGGCCCGGCTTTCCCTTTCGACAGGACCGGGGAATCCGCGGGTTCCACAGCAACGACCTGTATTGCGGGGTTTTGTTCCTTCAGATACTGCCCAACGCCTGTGATGGTGCCGCCGGTACCCACGCCCGCGACAAAAATATCCACCGCGCCATCTGTATCCGTCCAGATTTCCGGGCCGGTTGTGGCTTTGTGTACCGCGGGGTTGGCCGGATTTTCGAATTGGCCGGGAATGAAGCTCCCAGGCGTGTCCCGGTGCAGCTCTTCGGCCTTCTCGATTGCGCCGCGCATACCTTTTGCACCGTCTGTCAGCACGATTTGCGCCCCATAAGCCTTCAGCAGGTTCCGCCGCTCCACGCTCATGGTCTCCGGCATGGTGAGAATCAGGCGATATCCCCGCGCCGCCGCCACCGCCGCGAGGCCGATGCCCGTATTGCCGCTGGTGGGCTCGATAATGGTTGCGCCGGGCTTTAGGAAGCCGCGCTGTTCGGCGTCGTCCAGCATCGCTTTCGCAATGCGGTCCTTTGCGCTGCCCGCAGGGTTGAACGCCTCCAGTTTTGCAAGAAGTGTGGCTTCAATTTGATTTTCTCGCTCGTAATTGGTCAATTCCAACAGCGGCGTGTGCCCCACTAACTCTGTGATGGATTTGTAAATACGCATGACAGACCGCTCCTTTCAAGCATTTTGAATTGATTATATCATGTACCGGGCGGAAAATCAAGATTTGTATTGACTTTAAGGAAGGATGTGGTACAATGGAAGCATCATTATAATTTGGGAGGAATGCGTATATGGCAATCAGAGTGGAGGAGTCTACATTTTATTTGGAGACAAAGGCTTCCAGCTATATCTTTACGGTGTACGATGAAAAATATCTGGTGCATTTGCATTATGGAAAGCGGATTGGCACAGTGGGGCAGATGGAACGTATTGTTGACTTAGACCCCAGGCCGGGCTTTATGGCGGATAATGCGGCGTATTTCGGAATGGATGGCAGCCGCGCGGAACAGGTGGTCTGTGCAGAGGTTTTGCCGCAGGAATACCCCTGCTACGGGCACGGAGACCTGCGCAGCCCGGCGTTTCACGCCCAGTATAAGGATGGGAACCGGATCACAGAATTCCATTATGCGGGCTACCGTGTTTTTGAGGGGAAAAAAGCATTAAAAGGGCTGCCGGCGACCTATGCGGAGCCGGGCGACCGTGTATCTACGCTGGAAATCGATTTGAAGGACGAACTGACCGGGCTATGCGCCGTACTGTCCTACACGGTGTTTGAAGAGCAGGACGCCATCGCCCGCAGCGTGCGGTTTGAAAACGGCGGCAAGGATGCAATAACGCTGCAAACGGTCATGAGCGCCAATGTGGATTTTTACGGAAAGGATTGGGATTTGACCCACCTGGACGGCTCTTGGGCGCGGGAGCGGCATATCCACAAAAACCCGCTCACCAACGGGTATCAGGGGATTGATTCCAAACGCGGCGCAAGCTCCCATGTACATAACCCGTTTATCGCCCTGTCCGGACGGGATGCGGGGGAGGAACATGGCGACGTATATGGATTTAGCCTGGTTTACAGCGGTAATTTTATTGCGGAGGCCGATGTGGATCAGTTGGATATGACGCGGGTGCGGATTGGCTTACATCCATTTGACTTTGCCTGGAAGCTGGACGCAGGGGACGAATTTCAGACGCCGGAGGTGGTGATGGTGTACTCTGACGCGGGCTTTGGAAAGATGTCCCGCAGGTTCCATGACCTCTACAGGACGCGGCTGTGCAGGGGGGCATACCGCGATGCGCCGCGGCCGGTATTGATTAACAATTGGGAAGCGACTTACTTTAACTTCAATGAAGAGAAGATTTTGAACATTGCGAAAAAAGCAAAAAGTGTCGGCGTGGATTTGATGGTTTTGGATGACGGTTGGTTTGGAAAGCGGGATTTGGACGATTGCTCCCTGGGAGATTGGGTTGTCGACCGCAGAAAACTGCCCGACGGCATTGATGGGTTGGCGAACAAGGTAGTGGAGCTGGGGATGCAGTTCGGACTGTGGTTTGAGCCGGAGATGGTATCCCCCGACAGCGACTTGTTCCGAGCCCATCCCGATTGGTGCATCCATGTGGCAAACCGCCGCCTGAGCCTGGGGCGCAGGCAGTTGATTTTGGATTTATCCCGGCAGGATGTATGCGCGTATATCATTGACGCGGTGGCGGCGGTGCTGGACAGCGCGCCGATCACATATGTGAAGTGGGATATGAACCGGAACATGACGGAGATGGGGTCTGCGCTTCTCGCGCCGGAGCATCAGGCGGAGTTTGCGCACCGCTATATGCTCGGGCTGTACTATGTTATGGAAACTTTGACAACGCGGTTCCCGCAGGTGTTGTTTGAAGGCTGTTCCGGCGGGGGCGGGCGGTTTGACCCGGGAATGCTCTATTACATGCCGCAGATTTGGACCAGCGATGATTCCGATGCTGTGGAACGGCTGTTCATCCAATATGGAACCAGCATGGTGTATCCAGCAGGTACCATGGGCGCACATGTTTCCGCTGTGCCGAACCATCAGGTGGGACGGACGGCGTCCATCAAAATGCGCGGCGATGTGGCGATGACGGGACAGTTTGGATATGAGCTGGATTTGGCGCTGTTATCGGACGAAGAATTGGAGGCCGTACGCGGACAGATCCAGCAGTATAAAAAATACCGCGATATCATACATAACGGTGCGCTGTATCGGCTGCGTTCGCCCTTTGAAGGCAATAATATGGCGCTGGAGTATGTATCGCAGGATGGGAACACAGTACTGCTGTTCTACTATACCGTTCTGGCAAAGCCAAATCCCGCCGTGGAGCGCATTCAACTGCGTGGGCTGGATACAAATGCGAATTATATTTTGGAGGAATCCGGCGCCCAATTTGGCGGTGATAGGCTGATGCATCTTGGTTTGAATTTGAAGGATAAAGAAGACTTCTCAAGCCGTGTATTTGTGTTTAAGAAAAAACAATAAAAAAAACAACGCCGAGAGGCGTTGTTTTTTTATTCTTCTGATGTTTCCGGTGCGGCTTCGAGTTTTGGCTGCTCTTGGTATTGATTAAAGATTTCCATAAACTGTTTCCCTGTGATGGTTTCCTTTTCGATGAGGTATTCGGAAATCCCCTTTAATGCATCCATATTATCACGAAGCAGGGATTGGGCCTTTTCATAAGAGGTTTTCAACAGTGCGATAACCTCATTGTCAATTTGCGTCTGCGTTTCTTCGGAGCAGTTGGACACGCTGCGCCCGTCCAAATATTTATTTTGCAGGCTCTCCAGCGCAATCATACCGAATTTATCGGACATCCCATACTGGGTAATCATGTTCCGGGCCAGTTCGCTGGCGCGTTCAATATCGTTTGCAGCGCCGGTGGTTTTCGTGTTAAACACCAGCTCTTCCGCTGCACGCCCCGCCAGCAGGATCACCAGTTCGGATTCGATTTCATCTTTGGAGATCAGATAGTGTTCTTCTTCCGGTGTGGACAACGTATACCCCAGAGAACCCTTTGTACGGGGGACGATTGTAATTTTCTGCACCGGGTCGGTGTGCTTCTGGAGCGCTGTTGCCAAGGCATGGCCGACCTCGTGATAGGCCACGATTTGTTTCTCTTTTTCAGAGAGGATCCGGTCTTTTTTCTCTTTTCCTGCAATGATGACTTCGACGGCTTCCATCAAGTCCTCCTGCAATACCTCCGTGCGGTTAAAGCGCACTGCCCGCAGGGCGGCTTCATTTACCATGTTTGCCAAATCTGCACCCACAGCGCCGCTTGTCGCCAAAGCGATTTCATGTAAATCGACGTCCTTTGACATGCGCACATCCTTGGAATGTACCTTCAAGATGTCCTCACGGCCCTTTAAGTCAGGCTTTTCCACAATAATGCGCCGGTCAAACCGGCCGGGGCGCAGCAGGGCCTTATCCAGTATTTCAGGACGGTTTGTGGCCGCCAGGATGACGACGCCCTTTGAGGAATCAAAGCCGTCCATTTCCGCAAGCAGCTGGTTCAAGGTCTGCTCACGCTCATCATTTCCACCGCCGCCGTAGGCATTATCACGGCTTTTGCCGATGGCGTCTATTTCGTCAATAAAGATGATACAGGGCGCTTTATCCGCTGCCTGTTTGAACAAATCACGCACGCGGGACGCGCCGACGCCAACAAACATTTCCACAAATTCCGATCCCGACAGGGAGAAGAACGGCACGTTTGCTTCGCCGGCCACCGCTTTTGCAAGCAATGTTTTACCCGTTCCCGGCGGGCCGACCAAAAGCGCGCCCTTCGGTTGTTTTGCGCCGATTGCCGTATACTTTGCAGGATTGTGCAAAAAGTCTACGATTTCATCCAGCGATTCTTTCGCTTCCTCCTGTCCGGCCACATCCTTAAAAGTGACGCCGGTTTTATTTTCCATGTAAATCTTCGCATTGCTTTGGCCGACGGACATGAAACCGCCCCCCCCGCCCATTTTTTTGGTCAGGAACCGCATCAGCAAGAACACCAGCAGGTACATCAGCCCAAAGGGCAAAATCCAGGTGAGGAAGAAATCCACAATGGCATTCCGCTCCGTAACGGGCCGTGTGTATTTGACGCCATGTTCATCCAGTAAGTCATACAAATCCGGGTCCCCGATGTTTCCGGTGTAATAGATTGTACCGCCGATCTGCGGGAGATTCCGCTGCTCCTGCTGAAGCGAGGGGAACATGAAAAAGCCCGACTGGGGTTGCTGCTGTTGTTCCGTTTGCTGTTCTTCTTTTTTATAGATGACGATTTTTTCTGCGGAAAGCTGCACTTCTTCCACTTCATCATTTTTTACCATTTGTATGAATTCGCTGTAATAGATTTCTTTTTCCTGAGGTGAAAGCAAATAACTGAGCAGAGAATTCAACAGTACTGTAAACACGATGGATAACAGCAGGAACATAAAGAACGGATTTCTCGGCAAACTCGGTTTTTTTTGATTGTTCGGTTTTTTGTCGTTCATATGTGCTCCAATCTGCCGGAGAGAACTCCGGCAAAGTAAATCATTCCAATTCCGTAAAAAGCGTACCACAAAATCGGAAGTATGTCAACGCATTTTGTATGAATTTTGTTACGAATCTGTTAAGCTTTGTAAAAAGCGGATTTTGGCTGTTTGCATATGGGACAGACCCAATCGTCCGGAAGGGCTTCAAAATCGCCTGCAAATTCATAGCCGCAGATTTTGCAGATCCATTTTTCTCCGCTTGCCGCCTCCGGCGTTTGTTCTGTCTCCGGCGCGCGGTAGGTGGGGGCGGATTTTGGCGCTGCGCCCTTGATGACCTTATGGTAATAGTCATAGGTCATGGGCGGCAGGCCGGAACCGCGGCCCGTTTCAATCACTTCTGCAATAAACAGCATATGCGTCCCGACATCGACCTTGTTTTCCACTTTGCACCGCAGCCATCCCGCGGTATTCTCGGTCAGAACGGGCAGGTCACGGTCAATCAGCGTATATGGCGTGCTTTCGTATTTGTTGATATCCCGGCTGGATTTGAACCCAAAGGTGCCGATGACAGCCGGATCGGTCTGCTCTGTCAGAATAGAAACGGTGAATTCATTTAGATTTTGGATGCATGCGGCAGTGTAATTTTCGTGGTTGACGCTTACCGCCACCCGGTTTGGTTCGTTGGTGATTTGAAAAACCGTATTGACAATACAGCCCACGGGCGTATTATTGCCGTCCTTTGCGCCGATGACATATAATCCATAGGAAAGATTGAATAATACTGTTAAATCCATGTGGATCCACTCCTTCATGTTGAAATAGTTTGTCTGCAAGCCCTCTTATTTTGGTTCGACGGTTATTGTACCCCTTTTTTTCGGCTAAAATACCCGTGCTCCTGCTTTTTGTGCGTTCCCGCAAGGGCTTAATTGTATTTTTCTCACACATGCAGACCAAATTTTTCAGACGTTATTCTGCTTTTGCATAGTTTTCCGCCCCATTGAAAGCGATGACATGCTTTGGGCATTTTTTTGCACATTCCCCGCAGTTGATACAGCGGTCATAATCAATGGAGGCAAAATTATCCGTTACCTTGATCGCGCCGGTGGGGCAGTTTTTCTCGCAGATTTTGCAGCCGATGCAGCCCGATTTACAATATTTATTTGTCAGCACGCCCGCTTCTGTGTTCATACATTTTACCCATGCCTGGTTCTTTTTGGGCACGAACTGGATGATATGCTTCGGGCACTTTTTGATGCATTGCCCGCATGCCGTGCATTTTTCTTCGTCAATGACCGCCACGCCGTCCACGATGGAGATTGCCCCGAATTGACATGCAGCCTGACAAGTGCCAAACCCCAGGCAGCCGTTGGGGCAGGTCTTTGGGCCGCCGGCCAGTTTTGCCGCTGCGACACAGGATCGGATCCCTTGGTAGTCATATTTATCCAACGCTGCCCCGCACACGCCGCCGCATAGAACACGGGCTGTTTTGGCTTCGACCTTTTCGGCTTTTTTCCCCATAATTTTCCCTATTTTTTGCGCAACAGCGTCCTTTCCGACGCTGCATGCATTGATGGGCGCGTTGTTTGAAATGATGGCTTCGGCGTATGCCGCACAGCCCGCATAACCGCATGCACCGCAGTTTGCGCCTGGAAGCGCATCGGTGATTTTGTCCAAACGTTCGTCCTTGGAAACCCTGAAAATAATGGAGGCGAACGCAAGCAGGCAGCCGAACAGCAGCCCTGTGCCGCCGACAATCAATACTGCCAGAATGATTCCTATACTCATGACACCGCCTCCTTATATCGAAAAGCCCGAAAAGCCCATAAATGCAATTGCCATCAATCCCGCTGATATCAGCGCGATGGGGAAGCCGCGGAACGGTTCCGGGACGGATTGCTCCGAGATATACTCCCGCACACCGGAGAACAGGATGATCGCCAGCGAGAACCCAAGCGCTGAAAATGTACCATACAACAGCGAGTACAAGAAATTATAGCCATATTGCACGTTCAGGAGCGTCACGCCCAGTACGGCGCAGTTTGTTGTGATCAGCGGCAAGTAGATGCCCAGCGCATTATATAGCGCAGGCATGCTTTTTTTTACAAACAGTTCCACAAACTGCACCAGCCCCGCGATGATCAATATAAACACGATGGTTTGCAGATATTCCAATTGGAACGGCTCCAGCAAATAGTGGTTCACGAGATATGTGATCATGGAGGACAGCGCCATGACAAATGTCACCGCCATGCCCATGCCCACGGCTGTTTCCGTCTTTTTTGATACGCCCAGAAACGGGCAGATGCCCAGGAATTTCACCATGACAAAGTTTTCGGTAAACAGCGCTGCAATCAAAATGGATATAATAGTCATTTATCCGCACCCGCCTTTCTTTTTGCCACAATGTAGTTGATGAGCGCAATCAGCAGGCCCAATACGATGAACCCGCCCGGCGGCATCGCGATAATGGCCGGGGGCGTAAGAACCGTGCCGTAAATGGGAATGTTCCAGATGGTGCCTGCGCCGAAAAATTCACGCACGGCGGAAATAATGCACAGCGCACATGTGAACCCGAGCCCCATACCCAGCCCGTCCAGCGCGGATTTCCCAATGCTGTTTTTGGAAGCAAATGCTTCCGCCCGCGCCAGGATAATACAGTTTACCACGATCAGCGGGATAAAAATGCCCAATTGATCCGCTAAATCGGGAACAAAAGCCTTCAACGCCATTTCAATTAATGTGACAAACGCCGCAATGATGACGACAAATGCCGCAATCCGCACCTTTTCGGGAATGACCTTACGCAGGAGGGAAATCAGAAAATTAGACGCAATCAGCACTGCCGTTGCAGACAGCCCCATTCCCAGGCCGTTTTGCAGGGAGGTTGTGACCGCCAGCGTCGGGCACATGCCCAAAAGCTGGACAAAGGTCGGATTTTCTGTAATCAGGCCGTTTAACACAACCTTTATGTTTTTATGTTCCGCCATGTCAATTGCCTCCCTTTTCCAATTGTTCTGCCGCGTCGATTGCCGCATTTACGCCTGTCGCGACAGCTTTTGACGTAATCGTTGCAGAGGAGATGGCGTCGATCTCATTCTCCTTTGCACCGCTTTTCGATACGCCGACACCGGCTGTTTTCCCTATAAACTGGTTTTTAAATTCGTCTTTTGTACAGTTGGAGCCAAGGCCTGCCGTCTCACTTTGACTGATGATGTCCACACCCGTTACGGTGCCTGTGCGATCCACGCCGACTGCCATGGAGATGGCGCCGCCGTAACCATTGGGGGAAACCATAACCGCGTAGCCCGCGTTTTCTGCTTTATATACGGCTGTGACGATTGCATCCATACTGTCTGTACGCAGGTTTTCAGCGTCGAAGCTTGTTGCTTCAGGCAGCACCTTTTGCATCGCCAACTGCTGTTTTTCTTCTTCGTTTGCCTGGATTATCGGCGCAGTGACGCTGTTCATCAAAGCCAGCACCAGCGCTGCAATAGCGGTGATGGCAAACAGGATCAACCCAACCTTGATAATTTCCTTGCTGTCACTCTTATGAAGCATGCTTGGCCACCTCCCCGAATTTCCGTGGAACCGTATAGCGGTCAATTAGCGGCGTACAGACATTCATCAGCAGGATCGAGAAGGATACGCCCTCCGGGTATCCGCCGAACCTGCGGATAACAAATGTCAGGATGCCGCATCCTGCGCCAAAGATAAACTGGCCCATGGGCGTCGTGGGCGTAGTCGTATAATCCGTTGCCATAAAGAATGCGCCCAAAAGCAGGCCGCCGGACATCACATGCAGAAGCGTGTATGTCCAAGCCTCCATCCCGGTTTCGTTTTTGCCAAAGAAAAAGGTGAGGACCGCAAAAACAACAATATATGTAACAGGGATTTTCCAACTGATGACACGGCGCAGCAGGAGATAAACGAATCCCAGCAAAAGCATCAGGCAAGAGGTTTCGCCGATGGAACCGGGCATCGCGCCCAGGAACGCCTGCCTTAAGGTGGGGAGCGTCCCCTCAGATACGCCTTTTAGAACCGCCAGCGGCGTCGCGGATGAGACCGCATCCACCCCCGCCATTGGTTCCGGGAAGGTGGTCATGGCGCCCGCCCATGCAATCAGCATAAAACAGCGCGCCGCCAGGGCCGGGTTGACAAAATTTTTCCCCAAACCGCCATAGAGCTGTTTTACGATGATAATTGCGAAGGCGCTTCCCACAACCACCATCCACAGGGGGATGGTGGAAGGCAGGTTCATGCCCAGCAAAAGCCCTGTCACCATCGCGGATAGATCCCGTGTTGTGATTGGTTTTTTCATCAGTTTTTCGTACAGATATTCAAATAGGAGGCAGGATGCAATAGAGGTCAGCATCACCACTGCCGCGCGCCACCCAAAATAGTAAATGCCGGCCAATGCCGCAGGCATGAGGGCGATCAGTACGTCCAGCATGATGGATGCAATGGATTCATCCTTGTGCATATGCGGTGAAGAGGATACTACAAATCTGTTCACTTCTTTTTCCTCCTGTTTTCCAATATCGTTTGCTTTGCAATGCGGATGTTATGCAGCGGGCTTTGCAGGCCGGGGCATAGATAGGAGCAAATCCCACATTCGATGCAGTCCAGCGCATTATATTTTTCCGCCATTTCCCAATTTTCCTCCAGCGTATACCGCGATAAATACAGCGGCATCAAATGCATTGGGCAATGCTCCACGCATTTCCCGCAGCGGAGGCAGGGGGAATCCAGATCATAGTTATCATCCAGCGTATGGAATGCCAGCAGGGCAGAGGTGGTTTTGATGACCGGCGTATCCAGGGAAAACTGTGCGACGCCCATCATCGGGCCGCCCATAATCAGCTTTTTCGGTTCTTGCGAAAAGCCGCCCGCAGCATCGATTACATGGGAAAACGGCGCGCCAAGGCGCACCTCCAGATTGCAGGGTTCATTGATACAGTCGCCTGATACGGTGACGATGCGGGTCACGAGCGGCATCCCGGTGCGGAACGCGCGGGAAATCTGTGTAACGGTATCGATATTCAGAACAATGACACCCACATCTGCGGGAAGCCCGCCGGAGGGGACTTGTTTTTTTGTAATTGCTTTTATCAGCTGTTTTTCCGCGCCCTGCGGGTATTTGGTTTTCAGCGGTACAACATGGATGCCATTTTCTGCCGCCGCTTTTTCAGCCAGCAGACGGATGGCGTCCGGTTTATTTTGTTCAATGCCGATAGAGCCTTCCGAGAGCCCCAATATTTTCATGGCGATTTTTAAACCGTCCAGAATTTCCTCCGGAGTTTCCAGCATCCGGCGGTGGTCGGAGGTCAGGTATGGCTCACATTCTGCACCATTGACAATGACATGCGTGATGGGTTTTCCCTCCGGCGGCGACAGCTTGACGTGCGTTGGAAAGCCTGCGCCGCCCATGCCGACAATACCGGCATCACGGATGGTTTGGAGCAGTTCCCGCCTGCCCATGGAATCCGGGTTTTTCGGCTGCACGCGTTCACTGATTTCGTATTTGTAATCATTTTCAATATAAACCGCCGTCACCTTTGTCCCGGATGGATGCAGGGCCGGGGCAATTTTCTGCACGGTTCCTGAAACGGAACTGTGGACGGGGACGGCCATATGGGCGTCACTGTCTGCGATAATATCGCCGATTTTCACGGCGTCCCCGGGCTTTACGACCGCTTCCAGCGGCGCGCCGATGTGCTGCTGGAGCGGGAAGATGTAAAGGGGCGCGCCGTCGATCTGCCGTATCGGCTTTTCGCGCGTCAGCTCCTTGTGGTCGGGGATGTGAAGCCCGCCTCTGAATGTATGCGCCATGGGTGTCCTTCCTTTCTCTCAAAAATCGTCCCGCGCCGGGATTCCCGGCGCGTCTGACATTACTTCACTTATATTAATTACAATATTTTAATATTACCATATTTTCATGCAATTTTCAATATGGAAAATATGCCCCGCAAAACTTTTTTTAAGTGTTGAAATTTATGGATGTATCGTGTATAATGTGTATAAATATGCAAGGGCAGACGATCAAATATTGCCCGGTGCAAAAGGAGCATGCCATGGAAAAAATTGCGGTGATACCAAACAGCACAAAGGATATCGGCCTGTCTGTGACCCGGCGGCTGGTGGAATATTTAAGCCCGCGGGCGCAGGTACATATGGAAAAGCAGTATGAGGGAACGGGGCTTCCCGCACGGTTTTGCGGGCCGGAGCTGTTTGACCTGGTGGATTGTGTGATTGTCCTGGGCGGCGACGGAACCATCCTGAAGGTTGCAGAACCATGCGGGCGGCGCGCAATCCCTGTGATGGGCGTGAACCTTGGAAAGGTTGGATTCATGGCGGAGATTGAGACGGCAGATATGGAGGCCGCCTGCGACCGTCTGCTGGCGGGGGATTACGCCGTTGAAAAGCGCATGATGATGCGGGTGGTAATCCGCAAGGATGGACGGGATGCAGTTGTATGCCATGCGCTCAACGATGTGGTGGTCGCAAAAATGGAGGCGCAGTTGATTGCACTGTCGATATTTTCCGACGGCGTGCGGATCAATGCGTATACTGCCGACGGCGTAATCATTGCCACGCCCACCGGTTCCACAGGGTATTCCCTCTCCGCGGGCGGCCCGGTTGCCGACCCGACGATGGAGCTGTTTATCGCGTCGCCCATCTGCGCCCACATGCTCAATGCCCGCCCGGCTTTGATGCACGCGGAGCATCCCGTCACTTTGCGGCTGTCCGAGACGGGCGCGGAAAGTGCATCGGTTACGGTGGACGGCGAAATACAGGCGCGCATTGGGCTGGAGGACGAGGTTTTAATCTCAAAATCGGGTTACACGGTGCCGCTGGTAAAATTGGGGACACAATCTTTTTACGATACATTGATTCAGAAATTGACATAAGTGAGGAATAACACATGAAACAAAAACGGCATGCGGCCATATTGAAGGCCATCGCCCGCGGGGATATCAAAACCCAGGAGCAGTTGACGGAAGAGCTGAAAAGCGCGGGGTATCTGGTGACGCAGGCGACGGTTTCACGGGATATCAAAGAATTGGGGCTTATTAAAATTTCATCGGCGTCCGGCGGATACAAATATGCCGCCCGGCCTGAGGTCAAAAGAGATGCAAACCAGCATCTGAATGTTTTTTCCAATGCTGTCATCAGCGTGGAAAGCGCGATGCATACCATCGTTGTCAAGACATATTCCGGAATGGCGCCGGCGGTGGCGGCGACGGTGGACGAGTTGCTCGGGACGGAAATTGTCGGTTCTATCGCAGGCGACGACACCATCCTTTTGATTATGGAGTCGCCGGAGGCTGCAAAGGAGATGTGCGGCAGGCTGGAGGGTCTCTTCAGCCGGAAAGGGTTGGAAGATGCTTAGGTATTTGGATATTCAAAATGTGGCAGTCATCGATAGCCTGCATGTTACATTGGAGCGCGGGATGACGGTATTGACCGGAGAAACAGGCGCGGGGAAATCCATGGTGATCGATGCGGTCAATATGATCCTTGGCGCGCGCACCAATAAGGCGCTTGTCCGCTATGGCACGGACCGTGCGTTTGTCCAGGCATTTTTTGAAGCAGAGGGTGCGGTGCTTGAAAAGTTGACTGAATATGGAATTGAAGCAGAGGACGGGGAGGTGTGCATCAGCCGTGAAATTACAGCCGACGGCAGGAGTGTCGCACGCATCAATGGTGTGCTGGCGCCGCTCAATGTCCTGCGCGATATCAGCGGGATGCTGGTCAATATCCATGGGCAGCAGGATAGCCAGGCTTTATTAAACCCTGCGCGGCATGTGGAATTTTTAGACGGATTTGCGGGAAACAGTGCGCTGATGGAGGGCTATAAAGCCGCCTACGATGCGGCGCGGGAAACGCGCAAACGGCTTGATGCGCTGAATATGGATGAACAGGAGCGTTTCAGGCGCGTGGATCTGCTCCGTTATCAGACGGAAGAATTGGAGCAGGCTGCGCTCGTACCGGGGGAGCGGGAAGAATTGGAGGAGCGGCGGGCCGTTATTGCCAACAGTGGGAAAATTGCAGAGGCGGTGGAGCAGGCATATGGTCTCATTTATGAAAACGACGCGTTTTCTGCGTATGACGCGGTTTCGGGCGCAGCAAATGCGCTGGGCGGCATCGCGGGCTTTGGCGAGGAGTTTGCCGAGCTGCACCGCAAACTGACAGATGTGCAGTATGCGTTGTCCGACGCAGCCCATGAGCTGCGAAGCTGTGGTGACAGGATGGAATTTGACCCGCGTATACTGGAGGATTTGGAAGAACGGCTGGACGTATTACATAAAATTGAGCGAAAATATGGCGGAAGCGTGGAGGCGGCGTTGGAATATTATGAGAAGGCGTCTGCCGAACTGCTGGATTTGGACGACTGTGAAAACCAGACGGCGGCCCTGGCAGAAGAATTGCAGCGGCGTGAAAAAGCGCTGGAACTGGCTGCGGACAAGCTCTCAAAAAGCCGCCAAAAAGCTGCGGGGGCGCTGGCGG
The DNA here is from genome assembly GCA_018714645.1 of Candidatus Avimonoglobus intestinipullorum. Classification (GTDB taxonomy): domain Bacteria; phylum Bacillota; class Clostridia; order UBA1381; family UBA1381; genus Avimonoglobus; species Avimonoglobus intestinipullorum. Next base: position 4,013 of record DVND01000036.1, on the reverse strand, counting down.
AGGGCATCCGTGCGGCATTGTTGGATTTGGATATGCCCAAGGCGGCATTTTCGGTGGACATAAAACGGAAAGACGCTTGCGGGCCGAATGGGCGTGACAGCGTGGAATTCCTGTTCAGCGCCAATCCCGGCGAACCGCAAAAGCCTTTGGCGCAGATTGCGTCCGGCGGGGAGTTGTCCCGCGTGATGCTGGCGCTCAAATCCATTCTGGCGGATACGGACGGCGTGGATACGCTGATTTTTGATGAAATAGACACCGGTGTTTCCGGGCGTGCGGCCTGGAAAATCGCGCGGAAGATGCAGGAGTTGGGAAAGGCGAAGCAGGTGCTTTGCGTCAGCCATCAGCCGCAGCTTGCCGCTGCCGCCGGACATCATTTCCTGATTGAAAAAACGGAGAAAAACGGCCGCACTGTCACCGGCGTCCGGGGACTGGACGCGGCGGGCAGGGAGGCGGAGCTTGCGCGCATGATTGACGGCGGCGCGGTGACGGAAACCGCCCGTTCCCATGCGCGGGAGATGTTAATAAATGCAAGGAGCGGTATATGAAAAAAATAGGAGTGGTTGAACACCTCTTTGGAGAGTTTGCAGACGTTGCCGTCATGCGCGATACAGCCTGCGGTGAAAACTGCGCTTCCTGTAAGGGCGGATGCGCCCCCAGCGGGACGATTGTGCGTGCGCGCAACAGAGCGGGCGCAATGGAGGGCGAAACGGTTGTGGTGGAGATGGAAAACAAACGTGTGTTAAAGGCCGCATTTGTTGTTTACATCATTCCCATCATCCTCTTGATTGCCGGATATGCGCTGGGATATAGCATCTTTCACACAGAATCGGCAGGGATTATGACGGGGGTCATACTGATGGCGCTGGGGCTTTTGCTGGTACAGCTATGGGGAAAAAACAAGGCCGGAGAATATGAGTTGGTGATTACGAAAATTATAGATGGAAAATGTCCTTGAAATTTTTTGCTATGAATGTTTCTTTAGATAAAGCGGGTATGGTGTAGGAAAAGCATGAAACATAGCAATGTCCCTATTTGCAGAATAGTTGGTGAATTTTATACTTGTAAAGAGTATAGCTTTATGTTATAATATATTTGTTTGCGTAACATAGACGAGTTTAGGAGGGATTATACTGGAACATCGGCTTCATATCTTTGCGGGGCATTTTGGGAGCGGGAAGACGGAGGTGGCCTTGAATACTGCGATGCATCTGGCAGAGCAGGGGAAAAAAGTCACCATGGTGGATTTGGATATTGTCAACCCGTATTTTCGGACGAATGATGCGCGGAGTATCCTCGAACAACGGGGCATCCGGGTGATTGCGCCGGAATTTGCGAATTCCAATTTAGACATGCCCGCAGTGCCGCAGGAAGTGGCAAGCGTGTTTTGCGACCGCGAAACGACGGCGGTTTTTGATGTGGGGGGAGATGAGGACGGCGCGTTTGCGCTGGGCCAGTATAAACGCTTTTTTGATGAAGAGGGCTACGGGATGTATATGGTCGTCAATGCCAAGCGGCCGATGATGGCGGAAGACGGCGCGCTGTTTGCTATGGCGCGGATGATAGAAGCCGCGTCGCGGCTGAAATTTACAGGCGTCATTAACAATACCAACCTGGGGAAGCTCTCAGATACGCAAACATTATGTTCCGGGATGGAACAAGCAAAAAAGCTTGCGCAGGAGCTGGGCGTGCCGATAGCGGCACAGAGCGGGCTGCCGGAGGTGCTTGCGGGACTGCCGCAAGAGGTGGAAGGAAGGCGGCTGCCCATGCGCATTTATATTAAAATGCCTTGGGAAATATAGAAAAAGTATGATTTAAACCGCGATGAGCGGCTTTATATAGGAGGTAGCACATGAATAGAGTCACATTTGATGAGGACCGGTGCAAGGGATGCGGGTTATGCATCGAAGCCTGTCCGAAAAAAATAATTAAAAGCGCAAAAGACCGCTTAAACGCAAAGGGCTTCCGGCCCGCGGAATGCGTTGAACCGGAAAAATGTATCGGATGCGCATTTTGCGCCACGATTTGCCCGGACTTGGTGATAGAAGTGGAAAAAGACGTAGAGCAGGGAAAGGAGTGAGGCGCGATGGGTGAGAAGGTTTTAATGAAAGGCAATGAAGCCATTGCCGAAGCGGCAATCCGCTCCGGATGCCGGCATTTCTTTGGGTATCCGATTACGCCTCAGACAGAATTGTCCGCGTATATGGCGAAGAAAATGCCGAAAATCGGCGGGGTGTTTTTGCAGGCGGAAAGCGAGGTTTCCGCAATCAATATGGTTTATGGCGCAGCAGGCGCCGGAGCGCGGGCGATGACCAGTTCTTCCAGCCCCGGCATCAGTCTGAAATCCGAGGGGATTTCCTATATTGCGGCAGCCGATTTGCCTTGTGTCATCGTGGACATTGTCCGCGGAGGCCCGGGCTTGGGCGGCATTCAGCCGGCGCAGTCCGACTATTTCCAGGCGACCCGCGGCGGCGGGCACGGCGACTATCATCTGGTGGTTGTTGCGCCCAATTCGGTGCAGGAAATTGTACAGTTGACCGCAGACGCTTTTAACTTGGCAGATACATACCGCGTTCCGGTAATGATTTTGGGCGATGGGACGCTGGGCCAGATGATGGAGCCGGTGGATTTTGACGATATCCCCCAACCGATAAAAAAAGAAAAGGACTGGGCGACCACAGGCACCGGCCTGAAACGGGAACACAACATCATTAATTCGCTGTACCTGTCCCCGGAAGAACTGGAATCTAAAGTTTTGGCGCGGGAAAAGGTCTATGATGCCATCAAAGAAAAAGAGGTGCGCTATGAAGCGCATGATATTGAAGATGCGGATATTATTGCGGTATCCTACGGCACGACCAGCCGGATTGTGGAGAGCGCAGTGCGCACATTACGCGCGGAAGGGTATAAAGTCGGCGTGATCCGCCCGATTACCCTTTGGCCGTTCCCTGTGGAAGTGATCCGTCAGGCGGCGGAGACTGCGAAAGCGTTTATCTCTGTGGAAATGAGCATGGGGCAGATGGTGGAGGACGTAAAGCTTGCGGTTAATGGCAAGGCTCCCGTCTATTTCTATGGCAGAACAGGCGGAATCATCCCCACACCGGATGAGGTGATCGCTCAAATTAAGAACATTGCGGGAGGGAGTTCCAATGACTAAAGTATTTGAAAAACCGCATGCCCTGACTGATACCCCGTTCCATTACTGCCCAGGCTGTACCCATGGCATTTGCCACAGGCTTGTTGCGGAAGTGCTGGATGAACTGGGGATTGAAGGAGATGCGATTGGTATTGCACCTGTGGGCTGTGCCGTTACGGCATATAATTATTTCAACTGTGACGTCCAGCAGGCGGCACATGGCCGTGCGCCGGCTGTTGCGACCGGGATCAAGCGCGTGCACCCGGACAAGATTGTTTTTACCTATCAGGGAGACGGGGATTTGGCTGCAATCGGGACGGCGGAGACTGTCCATGCGGCGGCCCGCGGGGAAAATATTACGATTATTTTTATCAACAATACCATTTATGGCATGACCGGCGGGCAAATGGCGCCGACCACACTGCCCGGGCAGGTGACGCAGACGTCGCCCTATGGCCGCGATACGGCGACGCAGGGGTATCCTGTGAAAATTTCAGAAATGCTCGCGACGCTTGACGGCCCGGCTTATATTGAGCGTGTGTCCCTGGACAGCGTACCGAACATCAAAAAGGCAAAGCAGGCCATCAAAAAGGCGTTCCAATGCCAGATTGACAAAAAAGGGTTTTCGCTTATAGAAGTGCTCTCTACATGCCCCACCAACTGGGGGATGTCAGCGCCGGAAGCTATGGAGCGGCTGCGCAGGGATATGATTCCCTATTATCCGCTGGGCGTATATAAAGACATAGGGGGCGAAGCGAAATGACAACGACGATGAGGTCAGAGTATTTATCCCGGCGAGCCTTGTATCTGATTCCTATGAGAAGGATCTCAGCAAATATGAAGGCCAGGAGATCGAGTTCGTGATCAGCGAGTTCAATCC